>JAEZIX010000098.1 GCA_023415935.1 Cyanobacteria bacterium OH_CDB_20
ATTAATATACAAGTGGTTAATATACGAAGTCTTATATAATTTTGTATTATATTTTCATACATATTCCACTCTCACTCGTAAACTGTTTTCACAAGACCGCATTTTGTCGGTCTTTTTTTTATTTCAATTGAAAAACAATTACACTTGCAAGAGCAACGTTCTTTGAATGGGAAATACTGAGTTTTGCTTTGTAGTTTTTAAGTTCAGCAGGAATGAAATTTATAAAAGGTGCTCCTGTTTCCTTGTTCCGAATCTCAATATCGCTTAATTGAATACCCTTTATCCCTAAAGCAGAAATTGCCTTATAAGCCGCCTCTTTTGCGCAAAATCTTGCCGCAAGATGAGCCGCGATATGATTGTCTTTAAAACAATATTCTACTTCTTTAGGAGTGTATATTCTTTTTATAAAAGTATTTTCAGGGCTTGAAGCATATTTACAGAATCTTTCAATTTCCTCTGCATCAACTCCGATTTCAAAGTTTACAAGTTCCATCTTCACCTATTCCAATTATTTAATTATTATATGAATTATTTTACCTAAAAACAGCATAAAACCTATCAAAACGCTAAATACTGTTGCTATTAAAACAGCTCCGGCTGCCATATCTTTTGCTAGTTCTACAAGTTTTGAATATTTATTTTTATAAACAGCATCAAGAGTGAACTCAATTACTGAATTAAACAACTCGCAAAGCAAAACCATTGCAATTACAAGAGATAAAATACAAAATTCAACAATTGAAAACTTCAAGAAAAAAGCAGCTATATATGCAACAAAGCCAATAAGTATATGAATTCTGAAATTTTGCTGTGATTTTAACGCAGCAAAAATTCCTCTTATTGCAAAACCAAAACTCTTATGAAATTTGCTTGTTGAATATTTAGACAATTGCTACCGCCTTTAGAGCATTAATCTGTTCTTCTACCATATAATTGTAATCCTCTTGAGTCAAGTGGTCAAACCCAAAAGAATGAAGCACTCCGTGGGCCAAGATGTAATAAAGCTCTTTTTCGAAAGTATTGTTGTTTTCTTGTGCCTGTTCTTTTATCTTATCAAGAGAAACGATTATCTCGCTAAGTGAAATATCCCCATCTATTATAAACCTTTCAGATGGTTCTGAATCTGCAAAAATCGCAAATGTGATAACATCTGTTGGGGAGTCTTTTTCACGGTAATCTCTATTTATTTCTTGAATTTTTTCATTATTGCATAAGACAATATCAAAAGATAAACTCTCAAATTCATAACCTGCTAAACATGATTTGCTCATTATTTGTCTATTTGCGAGAAAATATTCTGTCATAATTTTTACAGTTGACAAAATAGCAACCTCGTCAATTTCAAATTCTGGGTAAATATTTTCTATAAATATATTAAGAATCTTCATTTATATTCTTTTGCTGTCTTTTTTGTATTTTTTTCTCAATTTTATTTTCAAGTTCTGTATCTGTTACTTTTGTTGAAACAAGATTCATCCCTTTTACTTTATTTTCAAGCTCTTGAATTATATTCTCATGGTATTTAATTCTTTGGTGATGTGCTGCTCTAAGAATTCTACTGAATGTAGCTGATATTGTTTTAATATCTTTAAGCGTGAGAGGACTGTCTGAAAGTTGCCCGTCGTTGAGCCTATCAGATGTTAATTTATTAATCATCTTCTCAATTTCTTCTTGAGAATGATCTTTTAAAGTTCTTGAAGCAGATTCAACAGCATCAGCAAGCATTAGAATAGCAGTTTCTTTAGAATTAGGTTTTGGACCCAAGTATCTAAACTGTTCTTCTTTGACGTTTTCTTCGCCTTCTTGTTGTACCGCCTGATTATAGAAATAACTAGCAAGGGAGTCTCCATGGTGTTGAGATATAAAATCTTGTATTGCAGGAGGAAGCCCATATTCTTTTGCAAGGTCTAAACCATCTTTTGGATGGGCTGTAATTACCATTTTGCTCAATCTAGGATTCAATTTTGTATGAGGGTTTTCAATACCGAAATAAGTCTGATTTTCAACGAAGAACAAAGGTCTTTTAATTTTTCCGATGTCATGATACAAAGCGCCAACCCTTGCAAGAACAGGATTAGCTCCTATTGCTTCAGCAGCAGCTTCTGTAAGAGTTGAAACCATTAAGCTATGAGAAAAAGTACCCGGAGCTTCAAACTGCAGTCTTTTTAATAAAGGCTGATTGTGGTCACCAAGCTCTGAAAGTCCGTAAGGGCTTATAATCCCAAATACACCTTCTAAAAGCGGCAATGTACCAAGAACAACAACTCCGCTTATTATGCCTGTAAGAAGCCCTGCAAGCAAATCATTAAATATTATGCGGGTATCGATATCAATAACGCATAGTTCTAAAAGATAAATACTTGCAATACTGACAAGTATAATCGCAGCTATTTCAAACCCGATTTTTATCAAATCTAATCTTCTTGAATACTTAATAGTTGCAGTATTAATAGTGGTTACAAGTGCAGCAAACATAAATACAACAACAGAAAATGCGGAAAATTGGAGCGCAAGTGCCAAAACCGCAATAAGGGCGATTGTTATAAAGAATGATGCCCTTGGATTAATAAATATTGACAATATTATTGCTATTGCTGGAAATGGAAGTAAGAACACCGACCATCCGTCAGGTATAAGTACCCCAAAAAGCGCGGCAACTGTATATAATAAGCCTATTATAAATAAGTATCTCTTACTCAAGTATTGTTTTTCAAAATTCTGGAGATAAAAGATAATAGTTGAAAAACCTATCAATACAAGACAGAACATCCCCAAAACACCCTGATAATTTATTTGCAGGATATTGTAACCCGCTTTATTTAAAGCATCACGTTTAAGTTTAGTTATCGGCTCACCCGAGAAGACTATTTTGTCGCCTTTTGCAAATTTCACAACAATAGGCGAAACAGCTTCCATCGCATTTTTACGTGCAATATCTGTTGCAACTTCATCAACAACCATATTTGGCATTATAACTTGCTCGATAAGACCTGTTATAATCTTGATTTGTGTTCTTGTGGTATCAGGTTCAATATTTCTCCTGACAAGTCTTACAATATTGTCTTTTTCAAAGTCCTTTTCTGTAACGCCTTCTTTTAATACATTATCAAGCGTTTTCTTAGCTTTGTTCGCAACAACTTCAATTGAAGAAGGATCAGCATTAATGAAAAAGTTAACCATAGTTCTTTTTCTAGTAACATCTGAAACATCAACGAGAGAGTCGATTTGACTCTGTTTCAATTCTTTATTTATATTTTTTACTCTTATTAATTCAATAGAATTTATAATATTATCAAGGTTGTTTTTAATATATGTATCTTCCGCAGGCGTCATTATTGGCTCAATTTTCTGCGCAACTTCTTTTCTTTTTTGTTCTGTCTTAAATGTATCGACAACTTCTATAGTTTTAGGGGATACAACGTCTATTCTGCTAGTATTTTCATCGCTTACTATGCTTTGAAAAAAGAAATATTTTGTTGATAAAAGCAATGTAAAAAAGACCACGAATAATATTAAATATAATACATTCAGGGCCGTTCCCGTATTTAAGACATCTGCCTTAAATCTATTAAGATCAAATTTACTCATATATAATCCATTACTTACTTTGCGTCACAGAATAAGGTGTATTTTACTTATTACATTTTACATCTTTCATTTTTATTTGCAACAACCATACATACTAGCTAAAATTTGAACTTTTGCTTATTAGATAATATAATCAAATAAGCAAGAAAAGTTTAAAAATTGATGAAATTAAAATATACAAATATTCTAAAAATTCTACCTATATTTATAACACTGATTGTGCTAGCAGAATTGTTCTTTGTGCTTGCCATTCCAAACATTATAAATATTACAAAACATGAAAATACAATTATAAAAATATTCAACTCAAAAACAAATGCAAACCTTAATATTGATAAGTTTTCATTAAAGACTTATCCTGATTTTTCAGTAGGATTATCTGCAAGTGATATAAATATTTCAGAAAAAAAATCCAAAAAAACCATTCTTGATGCAAAAAATGTCTATGTAAGAATTCCGCTTTTGCCTCTTATTCTAAGACAAATAGATATAAAAACTGTGATTGCCAAAAACCTGACACTTGATATCTCAAGAGACAAAAAAGGCAAATATAATATTGAAAAAATAATATTCAAGTCAGAGAAAAAACTCTTTAAGACAAAATTTAAAGAAGCAAAATGCGTTCTAACAAACTATTACATTGATTTCAATGATGAAATGCTCTCAAAAAAATACAATATTAAAGGAAACTATTTTAATATTGACGATTTCACAATGAAAAAACGTATCTCTGTTGAAACAGACGGAGTGATTAGTTCCAATGACTTTTATAGCCCTTACAAAATAAAATTTTATACAAAACTTCCAATAAAAGAACATTTAGGAGATTCTAACTTCGTGATAGACGGCTACGTTGTAGACTTTAAGCCTAATTGCATAACCCCTTACTTAAACAAATACTTTGATAATCAGCTAAAAAAGATTGATGGCAGCGTAACCGCAAAATTTTATACAAAAAAAATCGACAGCCACCACAAAAGGATTGTTGCAGATGCTGTTTTAGATGACATTTTAATGAGCTTTATAAAACCTTCAGAAAACATTTCAACAAACGGAAAACTAACCCTTAACGGTGAGTTTAATCTCGACTCAGACAAAATTGACGTAAAAAGTCTCAAAATCGCAGGAAATAAAGTAAATATTGAAGCTGAAGGAAAAATCAAAAACTACAGTGAAAAGAAACCTTCATTTGATATTGAAGCACAAATAATTGATTCAAAGGCTGAAAATATAATTAGTCTTCTTCCTGCAAACCTTATCCCTAAACGCGAAGAAGTAAGAAAAGTAAAAAAATATCAGATGTATGGCGACATCTCTGCTGATATAAAAGTAAAAGGCAAAATACCTGAGCCAAATATTATTGGAACGGTAAAAGCGCAAAATGTCCATATCCTAAGCAAAGAAGACAAATCTCATACAGGTACGGTCAACCTTACTTTTGACAAAAGGGTCTTATACACTGATGTTGTTGTTAAACTCGTCAATAAAGCCAATGAACAAGTTTCCGTAAAAGGAACAACTTATATATTTAGAGACCATCCTAATCATTTTGTCATAAAGTCAACAAAAAATGTTCCTTTAAAATTAACACAAAAGGTTCTGCTCCCGATAAGAGATGTATTTATGTTTCAATTGGGTCCATTCCCTAAAATGAACATTATAAAAGGAACAGGAAATACAGAGCTTGATATAAAAGGAACCAAATTAAACGGTGTTGTAAACGGTTATATAAACTTCATAGACGCTGCAACAACCTATGAAGGTATAAACGGAGTAATAAAAAATGTATATGGTTCGGTTAATTTTAAAGAAAAATATGTCGCATTTAAAACTACAAAAGGCGACGTTGAAGGATATCCAGTTTCGATATACGGCCATTGCATAATATCAGATAGTCTTGATTTAAATATAGATTCAAGCTCAGTCGACACAAAAACACTACTTAATATAGTAAGAACAAGCCCTCTTTTAAAAGAAGTAGATAACGGACTTGTTATAATTCAAAAGGCATCAGGCTTATCATCTTTAAAAATAAACATGAAAGCTAAGTTACCAGAAACCCCTGTGCCAGATGAAGAAGCACTTAAGATATTTACCGATACATTAAAAGTTAACGGTTCAATAGCACTGCATAATGCTATTATGACCATTCAGAATTATCACAACCCAATAAAAAACATCATCGGAACTGTTAATTTTTCAGACACTCAGGTTAAATTCAAAGACCTTAAAGGTCAAGTCGCTTCCTCAAAAGTAACCGCAGACGGAAATATTCTTCTTGATAAAGTAACTAAAATACCGGATGTAGATGTGACAGTAAAAGGAGACAAAATTCAGGTTAAAGACAGTCTCAAATTTGTAACAGAATCAGACTTTTTCACTTGCAAAATAAATCTAAAACCATATATAAGCAATTTAGCGGGAGTACACAATCTGGTCTTCCAATACAAAGCTAAAAAGAAAGACATAGACTTTAACGGAATAAAAGTATCAGCTTCAATTGTTCCGCAGTCGTCTTCTCAACCTCTACAAATCAACTCAGGCAGATTGAATATCGAAAGAGGAACACTCAACTTAAACAACATAAAAGGTAAATATAAATCGACAAACATAACTGCAACAGGAAACGTCAAAAATATATTCACACCAAAACCTTTGTACAATCTAAAACTAAACATCCCAGGCTTTAACGTTTCAGAGATAGAAAACCTTGCAAAATCAGGACTAATGTCAAAACAATTGATTGACTTAGCTTCTCAATACACAAACTATTCCGGAAAAGCCGATATTGTTATGGATATTGCATCAAATAAACTAAACGGCTATATAAACCTTTCTCAAATCCACTTAAATCATAAAAAGTTGGGCTTCCCTATTACAATAGACCCTGTAAGGTTAAAATTCACATCCGATAAACTTGTTGCGGATGCTCTCACTGCAACAATATCAGATGCACCGTTATATTCTGAAATAACAATAAATAACTTATCGTCAAAGCCTAGAATAAATGGCTACATCACTACAAAACTAACGGATAACTTTATCGATACATACATAAACCCAAAACTTACATACCCTATAAAAGTCAAAGGCGATATTACCTTATCTTCAAACTTATCAGGAAGCGTAGACAACTTGAATGTGGATTCTAGCCTTAAACTTAATGAAGATGCTGATATTACATACATGAGTACAAATCTTGGCGATGTAATGGACACAAGAGAGCTTAAAGGTAACTTACATATTACACCAACAAATCTTACCGTTAGAAAACTCGATTATATAAAATATCAAACATCTCAGAACAACAGAACTTATCCTATGAATTTTGCTACTTTCAGAGGCAACTTCCATAAAGAAGGCGATTTCTATCTACCTGACTCATTCTCCGTAAGGACAAATCACTCAATGCCAGCAAGACTGTTTAACTTTGCATTCAAGAAATCTCTTCTTAAAAAAGGAACCTTTAACTGTTCAATATTCTACAAAGCAAATACAAAAAGCAACGTACCAAAGCTATTTGGATCAGTTTCTTTCAAAAATGTAGATATACCGATAGTTGATACTTTAATAAAAGATATAAATATAACCTCAACAAGAGACGATATAGATGTTTCTGCAAAAGGAATATTGTTTGATTCTGATATAGAAATCAATGCAAATATTGCAAATAAAGTAACTTATCCTATTGTGATAAACAGCGCAGAAGTAAGCTCTGACATATTTAACCTGGATAAAATATTATCTTCAACAACAAAAATGTCAATTGACAATTATCAAAACAACAACTTATCTTTACCACAAGATTTTGATACCAATAATATAATACTAAAAAGCGGAAAAATAGCAGCAAGAAGCATTATATACAGAGACCTTCCGGCTCAAAACGCAACTGCCGAATTCTCATTTAATGATTCAATCCTTGATGTTAAAAATATTCATTTTATACTCGCTGGCGGGGCTGTTTCAGGACAGACTAAGATGAACTTCAAGAACAATACAACCGAAGCTGATTTATCAGTAGAAAACGTAGATTCTACAATCGTTTCAGAAGCATTTTTCAACATGAAAAACCAAGTCTATGGAAAAATGAATGGGTCGATTATTCTTCATAGTAAAGGTAAAACCGAAGAAGAAAGACTCAAAAACCTTGTGGGAAATATAGATTTCAACATTAATGATGGAAGAATCCCTAAACTAGGTTCTTTAGAATATCTTCTAAAAGCGGGTAACTTAATAAAAAGCGGTATCACTGGACTAACAATAAATAGCGCTATAGATATCATAAACCCAATAAGGACGGGGCATTTTGATTCAATTACAGGTTCAATGAACATAAAAGACGGCTCTATCAATGATATAGAAGTATTTTCTCAAGGCGATAATTTAAGCCTTTACTTGAGTGGCAGCTACAACCTTATAGACTCAACAGCAACAATGACTGTACTCGGCAAACTTCCAAAGAAAATTCCGACAATATTAGGTCCAATAGGAAATACCTCTTTTAACTCTCTATTAAACAGTATTCCTGGTATAAATCTTTCTGACATAAATAACTCCAGACTAAGTGAAGAAGTTAATAAGATACCCGGACTAAGATTCTCGAATAATGATTATAGGCTATTCCAAGCTAATATCGACGGTAATATCAACGGATTCAGTTATGTAACTTCCTTCAGATGGATTGAGTAAATAGATTAATAAAATATTTTAAAAGGCGGTTGATGAAATCAACCGCCTCAAATTTATTAATTAATAAATTCTTGCAACTAATTTTTTGGAAGAGTAACTGCAGAATTTAAGATTAGATACAATAAGTCACCTTCTTGAGCTGTGTATGGCAAGCCAGGAGTAACAAGTCCTGTAATCAAACCAACGCCTGCACCAACAGGAAGACCAATAGCAACACCTGTGCCGTATTTTTTAGGACTAGGAATAGCAGCAAATCCGACGCCAGCGCCTGTACCAACAGCAGCACCACCCGCAGTATAAGCTAAAACTTTGCCCGTTGTAGCCCAACCTGAAGCAGTTAAAATACCATCTTTGTTGTTAAATACTTTAGCTGAGCAAGGAACTGTGCATCCTGATGGGAAAGTTACTTTGTTAATATCTAAAGTAACTTCAGCATTTTGGTTCCATATTTTTTGGTGTTCTAATGTAGCAACTGTACCGTAGAACTTAGTGCCTTGAGGAATAACTAGAGTACCTTCTTTTGTATAGACATCTTGTTTTGCAACTAAACTTACGCAATCGCCAACTTGAGCTGTTTTTGAACTAAAGTCAGAAACAAAATATCCTGCTAAAACATTACAAGCAGCAACGATATTTGTTCTTTTCATAACTTTAACTTCATTGCTTGGAGCTTTATCGCAAACATTTAAATGTTCAACTGCAATTAAAGTATCAGCTGCAACATATTTTTCTTTAACAAGGTTAAGCGCATTTGCTAATTTATAAAGTAAAACCGCTTCTTCAGCTCTGTTTAAAACCTTATTAGGAGTTAACGCTTTTGCATCAGGGTAATTTACGAATATGCCCA
Organism: Cyanobacteria bacterium OH_CDB_20; assembly: GCA_023415935.1. Classification (GTDB taxonomy): domain Bacteria; phylum Cyanobacteriota; class Vampirovibrionia; order Gastranaerophilales; family Gastranaerophilaceae; genus JAEZIX01. The sequence goes on from JAEZIX010000098.1 coordinate 9,128, forward strand.
TTTTAATAGTTTTAGCATATTGTTGAGCGCCCCAAGCTGCAACAGTTGAACCGTCTTTATAATTTTTAAGTATCGCAACTTCAGCCGCAATATCTTTTGTTATATGGCTTATAATAGAAGCTGTTTCAGTTTTTGTAATTGTACCGTCAGCTCTAAATGTTTTGTCAGGGTAGCCGTAAACAAGCCCAATTCCCTCTGCCATAATTATATTATTATAAGCAGGGTGAGAAGGGCATAAATCTTTAAATTTATTTGATTTTGCAGGTTCTGCCTTGTGACCTAAAGTCTTTAAAAGAGCGCTTGTAAATTCTGCTCTTGTTACAGTAGCTTCAGGGTTAAATTTACCCGCTTTATCAACATCTAAATAACCATTGGTCAAAACAGCAGTAATTTCTTTAGCTGCCCAATAGTTAGGCGCAACGTCTTTTGCTTCTTTTGAAAATGCACTACCTGCACTCAAAAACAATACAAAAAATGCAGCGACTAATGATAAAATCTTCTTCATTTTCGTAATCTCCAACTTTGTATAAATACCAACTTTCAAATCGCATTATATACAAAATTTGAAAAAGCTACAAGAGAAAATGAATAAATAAAAATATGATTTATAATTAGCAAAAAGCCACAATAATTTTGTATGTACCTATTAGCTTTTTGATATTCACAACACAATTTAGATATCAAATTTAACTTTTATCAAATCTACACCGATTTTCTTTTACTTCCACACATATTTTTTATCACTCCTTTTAAACCAGCTTTTTTCATAGCATCTTCAGCTTTTTTCATATCTTTCTGTGGAACTTGCAAACAACAAGAGGAAGCTCCTGATATTTTCAGTCTTTTGATTGCTTCAGTAAAATTTCCACATCTTTCAACTTCGGTTGCTCTTTTCTTATTTTTAGACATCGCATCAAGCTTTTTACCGTTAGAAAGCTTATATTCTATAACACCGTTTTTACCTGCGGCTTTTATTTGAGCTTGTTTGTGTGCATTAGACTTAGTCATTTCGTTCTCCATGTTCGTGTAATACATTCTTTATTATAATTATTTTCAAGAGTTTGAATAGTCCGCAAAAGTACGTAGGTACTATTGCTTAGGCAATATTACTTACACAAAATATATGAAAGACAGGGAAGATTTAAAGCACTATAATTAAGTCACTGTATCAACTCAGATACTAATGTAAAAAAATAGACTAAATTAGAACAAAGCTAGATAATAAATTAACAATGTTATATAGCATTAAAATGATGAATGAGAGGAATTTATGAAAAAAGTATTTTTATTATTTGCAATTTTCTCAATTGCTATCTTATCTGGTGCTTGTACGAAACAAGTTGTTTTTACCGATAGATCAATAGAACAAACAAAGCTTAGTTTTGACAATTTTATTAAAACAACTGGATACAGTTACAAACTAAAAGATGATATTAATAATATCTATAATATACACATTACTGAATTTAATATGCAATATTTATTACAAAGTAAACCTATGATTAGTGAAAATATAGGTTTTACTTGTAAATTTAAAGCTTTAAATAATAATAAGGATACATTAATGGATTGTAAAACTTATGGTGGAGACCGTGGATATTATGAAGTAAAACGTCATTTAAAAGAACAAAAATGGGATGACGTAAAATATGTTTCATATAAGAAATACAAAAAAGAAATGTTATAAATATCATTAAAATAAAAAGAGAGGATATAAATCCTCTCTTTTTATTTGTCGTAGAAGGGACTTGAACCCTTACAGATTTCTCCACACGCCCCTCAAGCGTGCGCGTCTACCATTCCGCCACTACGACATAATTCTATTTTATTTTCAATGTTCTCGATGTGGCAGAATGGTTCTAAATGTTTAGCACCTTCGTAAACTACGGTTTGCCGCCACTACGACAATTAGTTTAATTATTCAATTTCACTATCTAATAATAGTAGTTACATAAAAATTCGTCAACTCATAATAGTAAAGAAGAATACACAATCTTGCAAAACAAGGCATTTCTTCCTAATATAGAGTTTATGAATTACATTTGGTTTTTTATAATAATATCTTCTATCGCAATAGGTGCCTACACAGGGAACCTCCAAGCTGTTGTTAACGCAACGCTTGAAGGCGCTAAGACCTCTATCGATATTGTAATTGCAATCACCGGCGTTATGGTTTTCTGGTTAGGAATAATGAAAATTGCCGAAAAATCAGGACTCATAGAGTTTTTAGCAAAAATACTAAACCCGATTGCAAAGATTTTATTCCCTGAAATTTCAAACAATAAAAAGGCTATTGGCGATATTACAATGAATTTTTCAGCAAATGCTTTAGGCTTAGCAAACGCTGCAACTCCAATGGGAATAAAGGCCATGGAAGATATGCAGGAAGAAAATATCGACAAATCTTCAGCCTCAGACGCTATGTGCACATTCCTAGCGATGAATACTGCAGGTTTTCAGATAATTCCCGCGACCGTTATTGCTATTCTGATTGCAAATGGGGACAAAAATGCAACAACAATTATACTCCCCACTCTCATTGTAACAAGTATCGCTTTTGTATCAGCAATTTTGATTGCGAAAATAATGAAAAGATTTTTCCCTCCGCAAGAAGGAGGTTTAAACAATGATTAACACCATCTCTGTTTGGATTTTACCTGCAATACTTCTCATAATATTAATTGTAGCAGTTATTAAAAAAGTTCCTGTTTATGAAGCTTTTATAGAAGGTGCAAAAGACGGAGTTCAAGTAAGTATAAACATTGTGCCGTATTTGGTTGCAATTATTGTTGCTGTATCTATGTTCAGGGCATCTGGCGCTATTGAACTTATTTCAACAATATTAGCTCCACTATTAACGAAGATTCATCTTCCAGCTGATGTTATACCTCTTACAATTGTGCGTTCACTCTCAGGAAGCGCTTCTTTAGGAGTTTTTGCAGACATTGCACATTCGCACCCTGTTGATTCTTACACAACAAGGCTCTCTGCGATTATGCTTGGAAGCTCTGAAACAACCTTTTACGTACTTGCTGTGTATTTTGGCTCTGTCGGAATAAAAAAATATCGTTACGCCCTCGTCACAGGGCTTTTGGCTGATTTTATCGGCATTGTCGCTGCAATTACTGTCGCAAATATATTCTTTATGTAAAATTTCATAAAAATAAATCAAAAAAAATGACATGAAACAGCTTTTTTGTGCGATTATATATTCGTAGCGATTGGAATTGGAAAATGCAAACAGATAAAACTAGAGCAATAATTCTTGCTGCGGGAAAGGGAACCCGCATGAAGTCTG
>JAEZIX010000073.1 GCA_023415935.1 Cyanobacteria bacterium OH_CDB_20
GACATATTTATCCTCCTAAATCATTATTTATTTTATATTCTATTTCATTTATGCTAAATTTTATTTATCATTATTATATTATAAGGTGGGTTATGGACAAGTTTTATTTAACTACTGCAATAGATTACGTAAATGGGGCGCCTCACATTGGGCATGCTTACGAAAAAATTATGGCTGATGTAATTATCAGACACATGAAGCAGCGATTAGATGATGTCTATTTTCTTACTGGAACTGATGAGCATGGTATAAAAATTCAAAAAACCGCAGCAGCTCAGGGTATTACTCCACAAGAACTTTGTGATATAAATGCTCAAAAGTTTAAAGACGCATGGAAAGAGCTTGGAATAGAATATGACAAGCTAATCAGAACTACTGATTCAGACCACAAAATAATTGTTCAAAAGATATTCGATAAATTATTAAAACAAGGTGATATTTATAAACGTTCTTATACAGGATTATACTGTCAGGGCTGTGAATCGTTTTTAAACGCAAGAGATTTAACAGAAGACGGTTTATGCCCTGTTCATATGAAAAAACCGGAGGAAGTTAAAGAAGAAAATTATTTCTTTAAACTCTCAAATTATAAAGATAAAATTATTGAACACATCAAAAATAATCCTACATTTTTACTTCCTGCATTTAGAGTTAATGAAGTTTTAAATCAACTAGAAGATATCGAGGACATATCAGTTTCAAGAACAAAATCCTCAGTTGAATGGGGAATACCTGTTTTAGGAGATGATGAACAAGTTATTTACGTTTGGATAGACGCTTTGTCAAACTATATAACTGCTCTTGGATACGATACAGAAAATCCTTCAGAAATGTTCAAAAAATACTGGCCTGCTAATATCCAAGTTATTGGAAAAGATATTTTGAAATTCCACGTTATTTATTGGTCTGCAATACTTATGGCGCTTGGACTAGAGCTCCCAAATACAATCTTAGGACATGGCTGGATAACAATAGATGAATCAAAAATGAGTAAATCTGTCGGTAATGTTATTGCACCAAGTGATGTAATAAAGACTTTTAATATGAAAAATGCTGATGCTCTAAGATATTATATGATGTCTTGTGCGCCATTTGGGCGTGATGGCAACTATTCTGATGATGATTTCAAAGAAAAGGTTAATGCCCACTTAGCGAACAACATTGGGAACCTTCTGAACAGAAGCTTAAATATGCTTGTAAAATACTTTGATGGCGAGATTAAACCTGAATTTGTAACTTCAAAAGATGATTCAATTGCAATTCTAGCTCAAAATACACTTAACACTGTTAAAGAAAAGTTAGACGGCTATGAAGTTTCAGAAGCTGCTTTTGCTATTGTTGAATTTTCAAATTCTGTAAATAAATACGTGACAGATAATGCGCCATGGACTCTTGCTAAAGAAGAAAAAATGCTTGAATGTGGAAAAGTTTTATATAATACACTTCAAGCTATGCAATATATTGCGCTTCTTCTTTATCCATATTGCCCTAATATTTCAAAAGATATCTTAAATCAACTTTCTCTAGAAGAAAACTTTATGCTTGATACCCTTGAATGGAGAGCTTTAAAATCAGGTAAAATAACAGAACAAGATAAAATCAAACCTGTATTTTTAAGGTTAGATTCAGAATTCGCTCAAGACAAGAAAAAAGGTAAATAATTAATGATAACAGAGGTCAAACAAACTTATAACGCTGTGAAGATAATGCTTGAAAAAGCGAAGGAGTGTCTTTGACCCTGATAAACTTTATAAAAAAATGCTTGCCTTGCAACTAGAACTTCAAGACTCTTCTGTATGGGAGAATACTGAATTATCAACAAAAATTTCACAAGATGTAAAAGAATGTAGGGATACTTTAGAACAAGTTGAAAGATGGGAAGAGCTTTTAAGTGATGCTGAAGTTTTAATAGAGCTTTATGAAGAAAGCAAAGAAGATGCTTCTCTTGAAGAAGCTCAAGACAATTTAAAAAAACTAAAAAAAGAATTAGAAACCTGGGAGGTTCAGAAAACTCTTGGCGGAGAATACGACAAGGCCGACGCTATTATTACAATCAATGCAGGTGCAGGTGGAACAGACGCTCAAGATTGGGCCCAAATGCTTTTTAGAATGTACTCAAGATGGGCAGAATCAAGAAACTGGAAAATTGACTTAATTGAACGTTCTGATGGTGACGAAGCAGGGATTAAGTCTGTAACGATAAAAGTATCAGGAAAATATGCATATGGTCTTGCAAAAGCCGAAAAAGGTGTTCACAGACTAGTTAGAATTTCTCCATTTAATGCAAACGGAAAAAGACAAACTAGCTTTGCAAGTTTAGAAGTTTCACCGGTTGTAGAAGATTTCTCAAAGAAAATTGTCATTCCGCAAGAAGATCTTGTAGTTGATACGATGAGAGCAGGAGGAGCTGGAGGGCAGAATGTCAACAAAGTTGAAACAGCTGTAAGAATCTTGCATAAACCTACAGGAATTGTAGTAAGATGCCAACAGCAGCGTTCACAGCTTCAAAATAAAGACACTGCAATGCAAATTCTTGCCTCAAAACTTCTTGCCATAAAGCAAGCTGAGCATGAAGAAAAACTCTCTAAATTAAAAGGTGAAAATGTTGATATAAATTTTGGTTCTCAAATCCGCTCTTATGTTTTCCATCCTTATAAAATGGTTAAAGATCATAGAACCAATTACGAAGTTGGAAATGTTGATGCTGTTATGAATGGCGAAATAGAGGATTTTATTGAGGTTTACCTTAAATCAACTATAAAATAGTGTTAACTTTTCTTAATATTTGTTCCTATATTTCTAAAGATTATGTGCCTTTTGACCGAAATAATAACCAAAGGGATTATTGTGTTTAATCCGGAAAGGGACAAAATGAGTGGCGTAGATAAAGTATCGAGTGGTATTTCTACCGATAAATATCAACTTTTTAACTTTCTTAAGCAAAAGTATGACTACTCAAACACGTCTATATTTTTCGATAATATGGGCTATGGGACTGACTTTGACTGGTCAACTTATGCTGAACTTCTAAATAGCACAGGGGAAATGCCTCAAATTCAAAAAACAGACACAGATGAAGTTGCAAAACAAAAAAGCTTTATGCAAATAATCAAAGAAATATTCTCTCAAGAAACTGTAAAAACTGAAGCTGATACAAATAAAGACGGAAAACTTTCAGCTGATGAAATGAAAAATTATATCTCAAATAACAATGTTACGGGTCTAGATGGGGATGCTTCAAACATTTCACTAAATGACCTTGAAAGTTTGTTAAATAATAAAAATATCAACTTAGCGCAAACTGCTGCAGCTCTTGATGAAGCAGCAGGTGCAGGTGGAGGTGATACTGGTGGCCCAGCTCCATCTGGACCGTCATCAGGTACAGTAACCGGCTATCAGGACACAACCTTTGATACAACTACGTATGAGGGGTCAACAGCAATGCTTGATGCTGCCGCTGCAGGAGTAGTAGGACTGTCTAATATGACCTCTGCTGATATAGCTACTGATGGATCAATGCAGGCATTTTCACATGTTTCTGCAGCTCTTAGGACAGAATTACAAGAATGTGCAAAAACTAAAGAAGCTGCTGCTGCAACAAGAGATGAAGCTGCGGCAAAGGTTACAGATACAGCTTCTAAAGAACTTGTTGACAAATACTCGGCTGCAGTTGAAAAACAACAATCTACTCAAGAGAAAATCACCGACTTATCTGGTAAACTTGACTATTGTACTAATGAGTCTGCTAATTTAGGGCAAACAATTACGTCACTTGAAGGTTCAATAAGTGGACTTGAAGGTCAAATTAAAAGTTCTGGCGGCTCAAATGAAACAGAAGAAGCAAAAGCTCAACGTGAAGCTTCTAATAATGCAATAAGACAAAGAATTGTTGCTCTTCAACAAGAACTGTCAAATGCTAAAGCATCAAAAACCAAAATTGATGCTCAAATTGGTACATTGACTACAGCGCTTGGAACCGCAAAAACTGACTTAGAAACTGCAACTAAAGAGGTAACTGATACACAAGCAGCGCTCTCAACATTAACTGATGAAAATGCAATTGCATATGCAAACGCTGTCACTGATTATAATACTGCAGCAACTGCATATAATAGCAAAAAGTCAGAAATAGTCACTGCTGAAAATGAAGCGATTAAGAAAGAACAAGAAAATAATAGAAAGCTAGCAGAAGATCAACGTCAAAAAGATACTGATAGCTTGATAGCAACTGCTACTTCTCCAGAAGCATTAAAAGACGCTAAAGATTTCCAATCTCTTTCAAAACTATTGGAAGGCAAAATGTCTGTTAATGATTTAGATCCAGAAAAAGACAAAGATTTAATTGCTGCATTCGAAGTAATTGATAAATTAACACCAGATCAAATTAAGGAAATTCAAGAAAAATTTGGCGGTACAGACATAAAAGAACTTGCAATGGTATTTAAAGGTACAGATTATTTATCAAAATTAGCAGGATATAATTATGACGACGCAGATGCTTTAATTTCAGATTATGAAAAATTAAAGACATTAGATGAAAATAGTGACGAGTATAAACAAATTGCCGACAAACTTAATGCTATTGAAGACCCAGCTGCAATAATTATTCTTAATTATAGGCAAAGTGTTGATGCAGTTGGTGACGAATCAGATAAAGATGCTGTATTTGCAGATTTTGCAGGAAATCAAATATTAGACAACAATGGTATTACCTTCGATGAACAGGGTAATCCACAAATACCTAAAGAAATGACCCAAGATCAACTTACTGCTATACAAAACAGATATGATTCAATGACATTGCTACATCAATACACATATGCTAAAAACGAAGATGAAGCAAGTAGCAAATTTGCAGATGCAAAGAAAAAAGCAGAAACTCCAAATATTGATACAAGTAAAGAAATTGTGACTTCTACTGGGCAAATTATTTCTCTTGAATACTTAGGTATAGAGCCTGCTAAGAAAGCTGAAGAGCCAGCAGCCGGAACAGATCCTAATGCAACTGCAGACCCTGCTACAGGGACTGAGCAACCAACAGCTGGAACAGACCCAAATGCCCAAACACCAAATGGATATGGCTCAGAAGACACTGATGGTGATGGATATACAGACACGGGTAAAGATCCACTAGAAGAAGAAGATGCATAAATTAATAAACAAAAAAGAGTCAATTATATTGGCTCTTTTAATTATATATTAAAAAAGGGCTCCAACTTTATTGTGGAACCCTTTTTGATAAAAAACTCCTCGGGTGGGACTCGAACCTACAACCCTTCGGTTAACAGCCGAATGCTCTGCCATTGAGCTACCGAGGAATATGCTTTTCAGCTCATTAATATTATAAACACAAAAAAAATTTTATGCAAATACTTTTTTCACTAAAATTTGTAATATAATACTTGTGTAGAAAGTATTAGAGGATTGTTTATGCTACTCGGTGTTAATATTGATCACGTTGCTACTTTGAGAAATGCAAGAGGAGGTAATGAGCCTGATGTCTTGTCGGCTGCACTAGTATGTCAGGAAGTTGGAGCTCATGGTATAACAATTCATCTGCGTGAAGACAGAAGACATATTAAAGATGCAGATTTGAAAAACATTATGGCTAATATTAAATGCAATATAAATCTTGAAATGGCTGCTACAGAAGAAATGCAGAAAATTGCATTAGAGGCAAAACCTCAATATTGTTGTATAGTTCCTGAAAACAGAAAAGAAATAACTACTGAAGGCGGGCTTGATGTTGTATCACAGTTGCAAAAAATAACTGAGTTTGTAAAACCGCTTGTAGAAGCAGGGATTAAAGTGAGCCTTTTTATTGATGCTGATAAAGAGCAAATAATTTCTGCATCCAAAACTGGCGCTCCATATATAGAACTTCATACAGGAAGATACTCAGAAGCATTTGGCACAAATAATGAAGAAGCTGAGTTTTTAAAGCTTAAAGAGGCAGCAGAGCTTGGACAATCATTAGGTTTAAAAGTTAATGCAGGGCATGGACTTAACTATGATAATGTTTCGAGAATGCATGAAATTAATGATTTAAAAGAGCTTAACATTGGGCACTCAATTATTTCAAAAGCAGTGTTCATTGGCTTAAAGCATGCTATAATAGAGATGCAAAATTTGATAAAATAAATCGTTGTTACATTCTTTTACAAGAATAGCAATTTTATCTATTCAGATGTTTTACAATAACTGCATGTAAGTAAGAAGGTATAATTATGGCTACAGGTATCAATACAAATACAAATTTATTTGACAAAATCCAAGGTGCTAATACACCTAAATACTCTGAAATAACTGCTCCAGTTGTTCCACCACAAACTGAACCAGCAGCGCCAACAGTGCCTGCAACTACTGTAGATTCTGTGGAAATCACTAAAACTGAAGAAAAACCTAAAAAAGGCATTATCGGGAAATTTAAAGATTTCATTAGAACAATTAAAAAGTTTAACGCTACTATAGGTGGCTATACAAAAGCAACATTTGTTGGTGCTAAAGATGCAGTATTGGCAGGTTCAGCACTATTCACAATTGGTAGTGTAATTAACCACTTTAAAACAAAAGCTGCAACTAAAGCAGGTGAAGAAGCTCTTAAAAAATTAAGAAAACTTCCGTCAAAAACATTAGGTATTATTGGTGCAATTGCAGCAGTTGGAATCTCTTTCTGGAAGGCTTCACTTGAAGTCAACAAAGACAGAGCTGAAATTGACCACTCATGGACTAAAACACCAATTAACAATAATTAATTTTAAAAAATAAACAATAAAAAAGAGGCATTTGCCTCTTTTTTTATTTGAATTCTACTTTCCTTTATAATGTTTTATGAAGTATTCTATTCCTTTTATATCTTTGTAAGCTACTTCTGCTACTTTCAACGCAGCACTTGCTGTTTTTTGTTTAGATTCAGCTGCTTTTATTGAGCCTTCACCGGTTCCATCATATACTGCAAGTTTATCAGCCAGAGTTTTTTGAAGAGCAGCAAAGTCAGTTACCTTTTCTTTAGGATATTTCTTATTGAATTGTTTTTCTAATTCAGCAGCATCTTCTCTAGCTTCTTTAAGCTCACTGCGCTTTGCAGCAATTTGTGTATTAAGTTTATCAATTTCAGTAGCTGAAGTTGATTTGGCTTTTTGAGCTAGAAGGTCTTCAATTTCTTTATTTAATGAATTAATACTACTTTGTTTGGTTACAATTTTATCAACAAGCTGCTTTTCAGTATCTACTTTTTTGCGCTCATTATTTAAATCAGTTAAAGCTTTATTTGCATCTTTTAAATCATCTTTTGCTTTTGTATAATCATCATTAACCTTTATTAAATCACTAGCGTCAAGTTTTTTATCACCATTAGCATCTTTTATGCCAAGGTAGTCCATATAATTTGATAATGCATCTTTGTAGGATTGTACATCTTTTTCGTCGAAAACACCATCACCATTAACATCATACTTTTTCATTTGTTCATCAGACAGTTTTTTATTGTTATCGAGGTATTTTTGAGCATTAACAACTCTATTTGCTAAAATTGTTAAGTCACCGTAGCCTAATTTGTCATTGTCATAAAAATCAAATGCTTGAGTTGCTATTCTCTTTTTATATTTTTCAATAAAGTCTTTTACTTCTTGTGAAGCATTGTCAAACTTGCCATTAGTAAGTTTTAAGAAGTCAGCATAGTCATTAATGTTTTCTTTTCCATCTTTATTGATATCAAAATTTGTGTTTTTGCCAACATAATTCATTAGTGCTTTTTCATATTCAGCTAAATTTGCTTTTTCTGCTTCTGTCATGGTTGCTTTTTGCTCTTCAAAGATAGCAAAATCAGAGAATGTAAGTTTATTTTTTCTGTCTTTTAAGTCCTCAAGTATTGAATCTTGAAGTTCAGCTTTTTGATCAGCCATGAATTTTTTCTCGTAATCACTGATTTTACCGTCTTTATCAAAATCGAAGCCCTCAATAGCTTTACCATCTTTATCTTGGCCAAATTTTGCCAAATCTTCAATTGTGATTTTACCATCACCATTAATATCAAAGAGTTTTTTGTCTTTATTTAGTGCAGAAACACTCTTATCAATCAGTTTCTTATCTTTTGAGTCAACAACACCATCGCCATTTACATCTGCAGCTTTAAATAGAGCCTCATTAGTAAATGTACCGTCTTTCATATTTTTTTTAACCGTATCGTATGCAAACTTTTGAAAATAGCCATTTAAAGCACTATAGTCATAACTCATGATACACTCCTTAGATTTGTTACTTTGATGTTTACGGCATAAATTGGTTAACCTTTAGCTACTTAGGGCTATTTTTAAGTTATCTTTACATTTCTTCATTTTAAAATTTATCAGCATTTGGACTATATCGCATAAATATTGATGTTGTGCTATAATCAATAGCTGTAAGTAGTTTAATTTGTTCAGGAGGAATATATGAACAGAATAGAGATTTTAAGAAGACATATTGCTGAAAAAAGAGCAGTAAAAGTTATTGCTGGAATCGGTAATTTTAATATGGAAAGTATCAAAAAAGTTGTTTGTGCAGCAGAACAAGGCGGAGCAAGCGCAGTTGATGTGGCATATTCAGAAGAAATAATTAAGATGGCAAAAGAAAACACTAAACTTCCAGTAATGGTTTCATCAATTGTTCCTCAAGAATTGGCTTCAGCTGTAAGAATGGGAGCTGATGCTATTGAAGTTGGAAACTATGATGTTCTATACAGAAACGGTGTAAGAGTCACTGCTGTTGAAATTCTTGATATAGTTAACAAAACACTAGAACTTTTGAACGGAGAAAATACTTTTATCTCAGTTACAGTTCCTGGTCATATTTCAGTTGATGAGCAAATTGCATTGGCTAAACAACTTGAAGAATTGAATATTGATTTAATTCAAACAGAAGGTGCTGCAACAGTAACAGCACAAAATGGCGGTGCTAGAGGTCTTCTTGAAACTGCTCAAGTTTCAATTGCAAATACTGTTGAACTTTCAAGAAATGTTGAAATTCCTATAATGACTGCAAGCGGAATTACTACAACAACTGCACCATTAGCATTTGCGGCTGGCGCATCTGCAGTCGGAGTTGGTTCTTCTGTTAATAAACTTGATTCTGTTATTGCTATGATTGCAGTTGTCAGAACTTTGGTTGAAGCTGCTTCAAAAAATGTCGAAAAGACAGCTATTCATGCATAAAATTGGATAAATTAATGTATAATAAGGGTGAGCATATTGCTTACCCTTATTTTATGGAGAGAGTTTGGATAAAATTGACATAAAAAAAATTAAATATAAAAAAATGTCGATTGATGATTTTATTATCTCTATTGACAGACTTTCAAGATTTAAATTGCCTGAAGTAAAGTATCCGAGAGTGTATAAAGAAATAATTTCTAAGCATTTAATATTTCCGCAATACTCATTAAAAAACTTTGATACAACTGAAAGCGATATTATAGTAAAAGTTGTTGAAACAATATGGAATGGCTCTATTAATGAGTCTAAAAGCTCTAAAGAACACTTTTTGTCGCTGGCTGCTATATCGATGCTTGATAATTATTATTTTAAAAATATACCTGCTGAAACTAAAAAACTAATGAAGGCAAATCTTGATATTTCAACTCCTATGTCTAAATATACAAAAAAACTTCCTCAAAATGTTGCATTGTTAAAGGAGCTAAATTCAACAAATCGAAATGTTTCAATAGAGTCAGCTAAAAATATTAGAGAATCAAAATCAACTAAATTCCCTATAGAAAAGATAGTTCTAACAGAAGGAATAACTGAAGAAATACTATTACCGGTATTTGCAAAAAAACTTGGATTTGACTTTGAAACAAATGGGGTTTTAGTTGTCGGAGCAGGCGGGAAAAGCAAAATTCCTCCTTTGTATGCTAAGCTTAAAAATAAAGTTAATCTTCCAATTATAATAATTATGGATAATGACGCTTTTCCTATATACAATGACCTCGTAAGAAAAACATCAAAGAAAGACCAAGTAATTATAATCAATAAAGGTGAATTTGAGGATATATTACCTAAAAATCTTATCAAAAGGTCATTTAACAGCTATTTCTATGATATTGAAAAAGTCAGTATAAATGATTTTCAAGATGAATATTCTATGTGCCAAAACATATCAAACATCTATAAATCAAGACAAATTGGCGAGTTTCAAAAAGCTCATTTTGCGAAGATTATTGCAGAATGTATAAAATATAAAACCGATATTTCGCCTGAAATTGAAAAAATAATATTAGAAATAAAGTCTACTTAGATAAAGACTTAGTATCTTTAATGTATATCTCATCAGGATTATGAACAACACCTCCAATTGGAGTTGGGAATATATTCCCAAATTTATTTCTAAGAGCTGTTATCCTTAGAGGTGAATATAGATATATTATCGGAGCTTCATCATATACAATTTGCTGATACTGATCGTATAGAGCTTTTCTTTTATTAAAGTCAAGCTCTAGAGAGGCTTTATCAAATATATTATCAATTTGTTTTTCCCAAGGAGTAATATCATTTGCAGGCTTTCCTGGCTCCCGCTTGTTAAAGATGTGAAGCGGTCCATAAGAATACCAAACATTTTTCCCTGTGTGAGGCTCAAGCGCATTGCCTGTAAAAGCGAGAATTATCGCGTCCCAGTCTAATGTGTTTGTTACTTTATTTACTAATGAGTTGAATTCAATAGGCTTAAAGTTTACTTTTATACCAAGCTCATTTAAATCTTCTTTCAGCATAACGCCCATTGCTTCACGTTCTGTATTTCCAGCATTTGTTAGTAAGTCAAACTCAACTATATTACCTTTTTTATCATGTAAAATCCCTTTTTTGTCATATTTGAAGCCAGATTCTTCTAAAAGTTTCCTAGCATAATTAATATCTCTTTTATGGCCTTTTTCAAGCTTTTTATTTAAGAAGATTGAAGGTAAGGCTTCAGCTGTAAATAAGGGCTGACCTACACCATTTGCTATATTAAATACAATATTTTCTCTGTCAACTGCATAATCAACGGCTTTTCTAAAGTTCCTATCGTTAAACCAAGCTTGTTTGATAGGGGAAACATAATATTTCCCTTGAGGATTTTTTCTCTTGTTAAGATTGAATGTTATAAACATTGTCCCTGTATCAGGCCCAAGATTATAGATAGTAAAATCAGACTTTTTCTCAAGCTCTTTAAATCTTGAAACGTCTTTTCCTCTAATTGAGAGGATGTCTAACTCTTTTGCCTCAAACTTTAAGAGTTCATTATTTAAATCGCCGACTATTAGTACAATATATTTGTCCAAGTATGGCAATTTGTTATGTTTTTCATCAATCACATAGTAATTAGGGTTTCGTTTCATAACAACTCTTTGTGCCGGTACATATTCTTCTAGCATAAAAGGTCCACTTGTAACGAATGACTTTGGACTTGCACTAGTCGTCCAAAAAGCCTGGAATGCTTTATTTCCCTTTTTTAAAACAGGTTCTAGAACATGTTTAGGTGCAATTGGAACTGATAATAACCTTAAAAATGGGGCAAAAGGCTTTGGAGTAGTTATTTTTACTGTATAGTCATCAACCTTTTCAAATTTTGGAGGAATTCCATCAATCAAGATAGAGTCTCTTGTACTTACATTCCCGTACCCGCCTAAAATAATTTTATTCCAGGTGAATATCACATCGTCAGCGGTTATTGGCTTCCCGTCTGACCATTTTATCCCATGTCTTAAGTCTAAAATGTATGTTTTCTTATCTTTTGAAATTTTTATGTCTTTTGCAAGTTTTGGTATAACTTCACCGGTATAAACGTCAGTGGTAATGAGAGAATCAAACATCAAATCACCAAACTGAGAAGATGTAGCATCTTTAGATTCCCATGCATTAAAGGTCTTTGGACCTTCGCCAATTGAAGATGAGACAATTGATCCACCAAATTTGCCAACTTCGCCTCTTGAAAGCAGATAATCAACGCCATCAATCGTAATAGACTTTGATTTTTTAAATTCGACAGTCTTTTCTGTTTTTTGGCTTTCTGAATCATTTGAAATTGTCTTTTGTTCTTTATTGTCAATTCTGAAACAAGAAACAACAATTCCAAATGAAATAAGCAATAATATTAAAAATATTCTTATAAGTTTATTCATCACTTATAATTATCATAAATTTGTCAAATTATGTATAGTCAGTTAAGTAATCTTAATGAATTGACGCGTTTGATATTAAAGACTATATTTTATGAATAATAGACTATCTTAGGAGAAAATATGATTAATTGGGTTGTATGGTGTTATCTTGGTGTAATACTAGTCGTAATTGAACTTTTCGCACCGGCATTATTTTTCCTTAACCTTGCAATAGCAGCATTTTTGACAGCAATACCTGCTTATTATGGCATAAGTTTTGCAGCTCAAACAATTATATTTCTAGTGTTATCAACATTATTATTATTTTTCTTAAGACCATTTTTGGTAAATAAAACAAATAATGGAAATTCAAAGCACGGTGCTTTAAGCGAATATATCGGAAAAACAGCAAAAGTGCTTGAAGAAGTTACTGAAAATTCAGGTAGAATTGAAATATATGATGAAAACTGGGAAGCCCGTACTCAAAATGGCACTACAATTCCAGTAGGAGAAATAGTTATAATTAATAGTTTTGATAATTTAATTATGTATGTTGAAAAGGAGAAAAATTAATGGACGCAGGTATCTTTTTATTAATTGCGATTATTGCTTTATTAATATTGTTTTTTGCAAAAGCATTCAAAGTCATAAAACAAGCTGAAGTAATGATTATTGAAAATTTGGGTAAATACAGCAGAACCCTAAAACCTGGACTGCACATAATAATTCCTGTTTTAGAAGCGCCTAGAGGTGTTCACTGGAAAGAAATTGCAAGAGATATGCAAGGTAATAGCTATTCAATGTATATTTCAAGAGATAGAATTGATTTAAGAGAGACAGTATATGATTTCCCAAGACAAAATGTAATCACTAAAGATAATGTTTCTATAAGTATTAATGCATTAATCTACTTCCAAATTATTAATCCGGAAAGTGCAGCATATAAAATACAAAATCTGCCTGATGCTATTGAAAAATTAACTCAAACAACACTTAGAAACGTAATAGGTGAACTTGATTTAGACCAAACACTTGTATCAAGAGATACTATCAACCAAAAATTGAGAGCAATACTTGATGAAGCTACTAACAAGTGGGGCGTAAAAGTAAACCGTGTTGAACTTCAGGATGTTATTCCACCTGTAGACATTCAAAAAGCAATGGAAAAACAAATGAAAGCAGAGCGTGATAGACGTGCTGCAATCTTAGAAGCTGAAGGTTTGAAAAGAGCAGCAATACTTAACGCAGAAGGTGAAAGAGAATCTGAAATCAACAAAGCTGAAGGTCATAAACAAGCAGCTATTTTAAGAGCAGAAGGTGCAGCTCAAGCAAGAATACTTGAAGCTGACGCGGAAAAAGGTGCAATTTCAAGAATTATTGAAGCAATTGCCGGTAACGGACAACCTGATAAATACCTAATTGCGGTAAGATACTTGGATACATTAAAACAAATGGTATCAGGCGAAAATAATAAGGTTGTTTATATGCCTTATGAAGCAACAGGCGTCTTAAGCTCAATAGACGGCATTAAAGAAATGCTTGATGCAAAAAGATAAATATTTTTTAATAAATTTAAAAGAGGGTTTTAACCCTCTTTTTTTAACTTGTATCTAAACTGTTAGTAAATGTGTTAATTAAAATAAGTCATCACGTCTAGGGTTGAATGGGCGGTCATAAGATTCGCCATCATTTGAGTCCGAATATTTATTGGCTCCTTTTGGTGCTGGCTCAGAATGTCCCTCAGGCTTGTTCGAGTACTCATCATCATAACCATCATCGGTGCCAACCCCGTACAAAGCAAATTAGGATTTTGAATAATAT
>JAEZIX010000022.1 GCA_023415935.1 Cyanobacteria bacterium OH_CDB_20
AGCTCATCCAGCGGCAAATCTGACAGTAAAATTTCTTCAATATCATTATTTTTAGGCATTTTGACCTCTCATATAATCTAGTGTCGCAAACACTAAAATTTTTGGCTTTTAAGAAAAGAAGGGCAGAAATAGGGAGTTGGAGGGGTTCTGCCCTGAGTAAGTTAGGGGGAAGTGTAGTATGAGTATGTTTAGGGGTTATTTCTTGAAAATTTTGCGTTAAACGGCGTTACGGTCTTGCTCCTCGCAAGCCCTTGACAAAGGGAACCGCTGAACTTTAGTGAAGCGTGTGACCCTGTCTCTAAAGCGAAGCGAAGGTCAGCCTCTGCAAAATTTCCGCTATAATTTTGTCGCATCAACAACAAGCTTTGCGAGCGCTTTTGGCTGAACTGTCTTAGCGCCATAGAGGTATAAGCCTCTTACAAGGTCTGAGAAGGTTGCTGTATCTCTGATAGTCTCGATTTTAGCAACTTGAGACGCAAATGTTATTGCATCGTTCGTACCTGCTAAAATGTTTACCTTGCCTGTTGTTTCAGTTAAGTTTGTGCTGACAAGAACGTCCATACCTGCGATTCTGCCGATAGAACCTTCTCTAAGTGTTGTATCTGCAATTTGATAGCCTGATGTAAACTGTGAAGACTGGAGCAAGATGGCTTCTATATCAGGGTTTATGACTACCCATGGTTTTTGGCCGGCAGTGATTGCGTTTGAGTTTTTAAGGCATTTTGCTAGCGCAACAAATTGGCTATAAATGTTATCTGTTGTTATTTCTATAGCAGTTGTACCGCCGATTATGTTTGCTGCGTCTACGTCAACGTGTTTTCCAAGAAGGAAAGTGTCTTGTGCAGTCTCAATCGCTTTTTTTGCGTTTTCCATGTGCGCGTCAATTATGCTTGTAACCGCCTGAGCGATTGCAACATCGTTAACCTTGAACGCAAAAAGCTTTCTCTGGTCGATTTTTAAAGTTGTATTAGAAGGCGCAAGCTCGTTATAAGTAAGCGCATCGCCTGTATAGTTTGTAACACCGACATCACCCGGCACAATTATATTTACAGTGTCGCCGGCGTCTTTGATTTCGCCCTCGTAGTTTCGGTTTACGCACTGAAGCATAACGCACGACTTTTGAAGCGCTGCGTTAAGTTTTGGCTCCAAAACTCAGGAATGAAGGCTGTATAGCCGTTTGTGAAACTTTGTGACATAATAATCCTTTCTCTTTTAGCCTACATTGCCTTTATAAAGGCATTTTCGAGGCTATAATGTAAGTAAAACTTTTGTAATCAGCTTTTATAGCTTGTTTAAATACCACTTAACTTTAGTTCTGATAAAGTTTCCGACCTGATATTTATGCACCTCAGGATATGGGGGGAGGTAGCAAATATCTATCTTGCCTTTGCTTGTGGTAGAAGGGTTTTCAAGCCCAAATTCATAGTGCGTGAAAACTGTATCTTTTAAAACAGGGATTTCATATTTCTTGCAAAGCCTTGCGGTGAGAGAAAACGCCGCTTCCAGTTGGATTTTTGATAGTGGAAACGGCGTGTAGAGGCTTGGGTATGAAAAACCGTACATTCCGCACATGGCAATGCCAATAGAGCCGGTATTGCCGCCACCCGTATGAGCGCAATACTCGCCGTCTTTGCAGTCGATATTGGCTTCTGGTGGAAGCTTTCCATTGTGAATAAAGCCTTTTACATCAACTAAATAGTGGTAATGGCTTAATTCAAGGTCGTTAGGCTTGTTTTGACCTGCTGTCCAGTGCAGTATTATTCTTTTTAAACCTTTTTGCATAATTTAATTTCGCTGTCTTGGATTATTGCACAGCTCTTAACCCTTCATTACGCTTATGCTTTCTTTGAAAGCTCCGCTTCTTCGGGTTCTTCGCAAAGTGGGACCCCGCCCACGTGCAAAATCCGCTAATCGTAGTATATTTCTTTAAACTCTAACCCCGTCAGGCAAAAGTTTTGATAATCCTTATCGCCCTCAATCGCAATTCTGACTGAGTAATTAGACTGCGTAATCTCCGCTTTGTACACGCCTTCGCCGAGTTTACCCCAGTTGAAGCCTGTCTCATCATCCGCCCAAAAAGTTGCATCTGAATCCCAGATAAGCGCCTCATTATCAAGTGCTTCGATGTCATACACGTCGTCGATGGCTGAATCATCGTTATCTTTGTAGGTCGAAAACCTAAAACTGTTGTCCTTGCTATCGTCTAGCAAAAGGTAAAATTCATCTATATATTTTCTTTCGTTCGGCTCGCCAAGCACGAAAAACGGGCTTTTCCAGTAAAAATCAATGGGTTCACCTGCAAAAGTAGAGCCTGTATCGTCCTGATAGATTGTGCCTTGAGAGTCTGCAAGATATATCTTGCCATTAGAGCTTGCCGCGCAAGTAATTTCTTGAGGCAAAACCCTCTTAAGCCACGCCTTGTTTGAATAATCATATATAAGAATATTGTTCAGATAAACGCCATCTTGGGCCGGAAAGAAGAACCAGACCTGATTTTTCAGTGGATTGTGAATGGCAGCGCCCTTGTGCCTGCTGTTTGGGTTATACTCCTCAAACATCGATTTGACAGAGTATGAC
>JAEZIX010000041.1 GCA_023415935.1 Cyanobacteria bacterium OH_CDB_20
TATTTCACCCGAATACACCTCTTCATGATGGGGCTGTAATTGTTCAAAATAATAGGATTAAAGCAGCGGGGGCTCTTTTGCCTCTAACTGAAGATCCAAAATTGAGCTGGAGATATGGAACAAGACATAGAGCCGCAATTGGGATGAGCGAAGTTAGCGATTGTGCTTGCCTTGTTGTTTCCGAAGAAACCGGTGATGTTGCTATTGCAGTTGATGGCATTTTGAAAAAATATGATGATATTTCTTCATTAAGACAAGATTTAGGGAAAATATTAGGCGTTGACAAACATGAAGACGATGCTGATGAAAAATCCCTTATGTTTAATTTAATTAAGATAAAGAAAAGACAAAAATAGAATGAATGTAATAAAAAATATTATTGATGAAAAAGTTTATGGGGTAGTGAGAGTCGCAGAGGGCGATAAGGTTGTTGAAATATCAGAAGCTCTCATAAAAGGTGGGCTCAAAACAATTGAAATTGTTATATCTAATTCTTCAGTTATTGATGCAGTTAAGTTTTTAACATCAAAGTATGATATATCTATTGGAGCAAGTGGTATTATTACTCAACGCCAAGCTAATCAAGCAATTAGTGCTGGGTCAAAATTCATTGTATCTCCAATTTTTCAAATGAACCTTGTTAAATTTTGCCAAAATAATCAAATGCCACTTCTGAATACAGCAACAACACCAAATGAGGCTTATGAAGCGTGGAAAGCAAGAATTCCGTTAATTAAAATTTATCCTGCAAAGCCAATGGGTGGTGCTGAATATATAGAAGATTTATTAAGACCAATGCCGTTTTTACATGTAATTGCAACCGGAAGTATTCAATTAGATGGTTTTACAGATTATTTTGATGCCGGGGCATCAGCAGTTGGTATTGGAAGGGCATTTTATAAAGATGCAAGCCCTTCAGAGGTTGTTGAAAGAGTTCAAACAACAATTGCGACTTTAAATTCATATATCCAAAAGCAATAGTGCTTTATTTCTAAGATTGGGGGACATAATGACAAATTTAATATTTGAAAAATCAGACAAGTTTGGAGCAGGAATTTCGCTTACAAATGATGATATAGATTTTTCATTCATTGAAAGTAAATTTTGCTCAAATGATAGTTCAATATTGGCTGATATTTCTGAACTTGAGGTAATGAGGCATTATAAAGAGCTTTCAGATAAGAACTTTTGTATTGAAAAAGGGTTTTATCCTTTAGGCTCTTGCACAATGAAATATAACCCAAAAGTTAATGAATTATTAGCTGGACTTGATAATTTTTGCAATCTACATCCTATGCAAGATGACTCTGACTCTCAAGGAGCGCTTGAAATTATGTTCAACTTGCAAGAAGCGCTAAAAGAAATAACAGGAATGACAGCTATTACTCTTCAACCTGCAGCTGGCGCTCATGGTGAACTTTGCGGGATGATGATAGTAAAAAAATATTTTGAAAATATTGGTGAAGACCGAAAGAACGTTATAGTCCCTGATTCTGCACACGGCACCAATCCAGCTTCAGCAGCAATGTGTGGCTTTAAAATTATTGAAGTTAAATCTAAAGATAATGGTCAAGTCGATTTAGATGCTCTAAAAGAAGTGCTTGATTCAAATACTGCTGCGATAATGCTTACAAATCCTAATACACTTGGAATTTATGAAGAAAATATTTTAGAAATTTCTAAAATGGTTCATGAGGTTGGTGGATTGCTATATTACGACGGTGCTAACTTGAATGCAGTTATGGGCCATACTTCTCCAAAATTAATGGGCTTTGATATTGTTCACGTTAACTTGCATAAAACATTTTCAACTCCACATGGAGGCGGTGGACCTGGTTCTGGGCCTGTCGGTGTTGTTGAAAAATTAAAAGAATTTTTGCCAGTTCCTATTATTGACTATGATGGTAAAAAATATTATAGAAATTATAATTATAAAAATACTATTGGAAAAATGAAAGCATTTTATGGCAATTTTTCAATTCTTGTGAGAGCTTATGCTTATATTTTAATGTGTGGGAAAAACCTCAAAGAAGTTAGTGAAAATGCTGTATTAAATGCAAATTATATGAAAGAAAAGCTTAAAAAACATTATCTGTTGCCTCATGATACAAAATGCATGCATGAATTTGTGCTTTCAGGCGATTGGCAAAAAGAAAAAGGTGTAAATACACTTGCAATTGCTAAAAGACTTATGGATTCAAATTATCATCCTCCAACAGTTTATTTCCCTCTTATTGTTCATGAAGCAATTATGATAGAGCCAACTGAAACAGAGTCAAAAATAAGACTTGATGAGTTTATCAATGCAATGATAGAAATTGCTCAAGAAGTTGAAAACAACCCAGAAGAAGTATTAAAACATCCTTTAAATACTCCTGTTAAAAGAGTTGATGAGACTTATGCAGCTAGAAATCTAGATTTAGCATACAAAAAACAACAAGAAAAATTATGTGTTAGCTAGGCTTTCAAGCGCTGCAATTTTCATTTTGCAAACGTCGGGAGTTTTGCCTGTCCATATTTCAAATGATTTTGCTGCTTGATAAACAAGCATATCAAGTCCGCCAATTGCTTGGATATCCGCGGATTCAGCTTGTTTAATTAACTCAGTTTTAATTGGGTTGTATACTATATCGTAAACTAGCGCATCTTTTGGCAATGTTTTAATTATACTCTCTTCAAGAGGTGATAGCCCCATAGCCTTCCCTCTCATTCCGATAGGAGTTGTGTTTACAAGCATTGCATAAGATGATAAGTCGTTTATATTTTGAAGTTGTTTTGAGTTAATTTTTATATCAGGGAAATTTTCTCTAATAATAGACATCATATTTGATGCGTTAATTATGTTCCTAACGTAAAAATCAATTTCTTTAACTTTTAAAGATGCAAGGCCGACAGCAACAGCTCTTGCAGCGCCACCATTTCCTAATACCGCAACTTTTTTGTCTGCAAGTGAAGCTCTTGTTTCTTTAGGTATGCCTTGGACAAAACCGTAAACATCAGTATTGTAGCCGTATAAACTTCTATCAGGCATAATTTTTACAGTGTTTGAGCATCCCGCGATATTACTTATTTCATCAACCTGGTCAAGAAATAATGTTATTGGCACTTTTAAAGGAATTGTGACGTTGAAACCTTGATAACCTCTTGATTTTAAGAACTTTATTCTATCAATTAAATCTTCAGGGTCAGTTTCTAAAACTTCATATTCACCTTGCAAATTGACGCTTTCAAAAGCTGCCTTATGAATATAAGCTGAGATTGAATGTGAAAGCGGATAACCGATTAATCCGAGTTTAATCATTTTTCTCTTCTTCTATATCTCTTGTATAGTCGCATTCTTTATTAATGCACTCTAACCTATTTAATTTTTTTGTAACTTTTTTAGCTAACAAACTGCCACATTTTGGACATTTTTCATCAACCGGCTCATTCCAAGATACAAAATCGCATTTTGGATATTTATTGCAACCAAAAAACACTTTACCATATTTTGATTTTTTATAAACAATTTCGCCGTCGCAGCCTTCTTTAGGACATTTTACACCAGTTGATTTTACTATACGTTTTCTATGTTTGCACTCTTGATTTGTACATTCTAAGTAAGGGCCGTATGCACCCACTTTTCTAATCATGTCACTTTGACATTTTTCGCATTTTTCATCAACCGGCTCAGATTGCATATCAGCTGCATCTGCATTAAGTGGCATCATAGTTTTACACTCAGGATAACCAGAACATCCTAAAAATTGCGTACCAAATCTGCTTGTTCTCACTACCATTGGTTTTCCGCAATTTGGACAAGTTTTGCCAGAGTCGATTAAGACTCTTTCCATTTTTTCTTTTGCTTCTGCAACTGTTTCGACAAAAGGATCATAAAATTCTTTTATAATATTGACCCAAATAGCTTTATTTTCAGCTATTTCATCAAGTTTATTTTCCATAGAAGCAGTAAATTCATAGTTCATTATATTTGTAAAATGTTTTACAAGCTGTTCGGATACTGTTTTTCCTAAAAGTGTCGGAATTAATGCTTTTTCTGGTTTTTCAACATATCCTTTTTGTTGGATTTTTGAAATAATAGGTGCATAAGTACTCGGACGTCCAATGCCGTGCTCTTCAAGCGCTTTTACAAGAGAAGCTTCAGTAAACCTAGGCGGTGGCTGAGTAAAATGTTGTTTAGGATTAATTTTTTGAAGTTTAAGTTCTTCACCTTCTTTAAACTCAGGGATTTTCTTAAGTTCTTCAACATCTTCTTCCGTTTCTGAGTAAACTCTTAAGAAACCATCAAATAATATTTTGCTAGAACCTAGTTTAAATGTATAATCATCTGCTTCGATTTCAACAGTTGTATTTTTAACTTTTGCATTTTCCATTTGAGATGATATAAATCTATCCCAAATAAGCTTATATAAACGATATTGTTCGTTGGTTAAATACTTTTTAAGACTTTCAGGTGTCTTATCAACATAAGATGGTCTAATCGCTTCGTGAGCGTCCTGTACGTTTTTCTTGCCAGCTTTAACGTAGTTATTTGGTGTTTTAGGATAATATTCATTGCCGAAATTATTTACAATGTAATCTTTTGCAGCTTCCTGAGCGTCATCTGATATTCTTACGGAATCGGTTCTCATATAGGTAATTAAACCTACAGGACCTTCTCCGGTTAAATCAATACCTTCATATAGTTTTTGTGCAACCTGCATTGTTTTAGAAACACCATAGCCCAGTTTGTTACTTGCTTCACGTTGTAAACTTGAAGTAATAAATGGTGCAGTTGGTTTTCTTTGGGTATCTTTGTGAACAATTTTAGAAACTTCGTATTTTAAGCCATCTTTATTTAAATAATCGACTATTTGTTGAGATTCTTTTTCTGATTTAATCTCAACTTTTTTCCCTTTATATTTTGAAAGTTCAGCTTGGAATAGATTTTTTCCTTTTAAAAGGTCAGCTGAAATTGTCCAGTATTCTTGAGGAATGAAGGCATCAATTTCCTGTTCTCTTTCGCAAATCATCCTTAAAGCAACGCTTTGAACCCTACCAGCCGAAAGTCTGTTATTACGTAGTTTCTCCCATAAAACAGGGCTGATTTTATACCCTACAAGCCTGTCAAGAATTTGTCTTGTTTGTTGAGCTCTTACTCTATCCATATCTATTTGTCTAGAGTTTTCTACGGCGCTTGTGATTGCTTTTGGTGTTATTTCGTTAAATTCTATTCTGAAAATTTTTTCATCAGGAACATCAAGCACTTGTCTTACGTGCCAAGCAATAGCTTCTCCTTCGCGGTCAGGGTCGGATGCTAAGAAGATTTTATCAGATTTTTTAGCTGCATCATTTAATTTTTTAACAACAGCTTGTTTTTCAGGAATAACAACAAAACTTGGTGCAAAGTTATTTGCAACATCAAAACCGAGAACTTTAGGTGGAAAATCCCTAATATGTCCATAACTTGCTTCAATTTGATAATTGTCACCTAAAATCTTTTTAATTGTCTTAGATTTTGCAGGTGACTCTACTATTACTAACGCTTTTTCTTGTTTTTTCTTTGCCATAATAATTATTGTTATTTCAATACAGTTGAAATATATCTCTCTCCGTCCGTTTGTTTTATTAACCCATATAATTCTAGCTTAGTCAAGATTACCATTAAATCATTTATATTTAAATTGGTTTTCTGAAGTATTGAATCAATATTTGCCGAGTCTATTGAAATTAGCTCAAATACTTGTTTTTCATTATTACTGAGTGGGAATAATTCTGAGTTATCTTCTTTATTAACGTTATTATATTTTAGTATTTCCCAATCCATAGTGTTTAATATGTCTTCAGCGCAAGTAACCATTGCCGCACCATTTTTTAAAAGTTTATATATCCCTTGTGTATTCGGGTTTGAAATTGCACCAGGAATGCACATTAGTTCTCTTCCATGCTCTAAAGCTAAATTTGCAGTTATTAAAGCTCCACTTTTAAGAGCGGCTTCAGCTACAAGTGTACCTTTAGAAATGCCGCTTACTATCCTATTCCTTTGGGGGAAACGCCATGCGATTGGTTCAGCCGTGGGCCAGTATTCAGAAAGAACCGCCCCATATTTTTCTTTAATTGCGTTAAATAAGTTTCTATTTGAAGCAGGATATAGCTTTTCAAAGCCTCCTCCAATTACTCCTATAGTGGTTAAATTATTGTTAATTGCTGCTTCATGTGCGGTTGTATCTATTCCTGTTGCAAGTCCAGAAACTATGCAAATATCTGAGTTTCTGAGTTCTGATATTATTTCAGAAAGTATTGTTTTAGACTGTTCGCTTGCTTTTCTGGAGCCTACAACTGCAATTGTTCTATCAAGATTACACCTTTCAATATCACCTGCCATAAAAAGTGTCATAGGAGGGTCGAAAATATTTCTTAGTAGAAATGGGTACCTCTCATCATCATAAGTAATATATTCAATGCCATTCGATTTTATATAACTTAGACATTCTTCAGGATTTACAGAGTTTCTCTGGTTTACAAATGTATCAAATTGTTTTTTTGTAATTCCTTCAACTTGTAAAAGCTCTGTAATATCTGATTTCCAGGCAAGCTCAATATCTCCAAAATGTTCATACAGTTTCTGTACAAATTTAGAATTTATTTTTTCAAATGCAGCAAAAGCAAGCCAATACTTATCATTATTTTTCATAACAGAAAAATAACACAGTAATAAATAGCATGTCCAGACTATTAAGTAAAAATTATGCTATGCAAGCGCCATTTTTACAGAGATTTTCATATTCAGCTTTATAATAAGCTGCTACTCTGCATGCAAAGTCATATTTTGCTTCTAGGCATTGAAAACTATCTTGTGCAGTATTTTGCGGTGCAATATTTGAAGGAGCATTCTTAAAAGATACAGCCTCTCTTATTGGCTGAGCAGAAACATTAGCAGAAGCATTCTTAAGCGGCTGACAGCATTGTGTTTGATTTATTTGAGTAACTGGCATGTTCTACTCCTTCTTCTTATATATTATTAGCCCATGTATAATAACACACAGGCTATTTTTTTTCAAGACCTAAACTAACCCCTCTTTTATAGCTTTTACAGCTGCTTGGGTTCTGTCGTCAACAACCAGTTTTTGTATAATGTTGCATACGTGCGCTTTCGCTGTATGTTCGCTGATACTGAGTTCTTCAGCGATGCTGTTGTTTGATTTGCCTTCAACAACAAGTTTTAAGACTTCATATTCTCTTTCTGTCAGGTTTGCATGCTGAGATCTGAATGCAGCTCTAGTTGTTTGTTTTTTTGGAATAATACCAGAGTTTTTCTGTCTTAAAATTGGTACAACCTTAGGATCAAGCCATATTGCTCCTTCATAAACAGATTTAATTATCATTTTTAACATGTCTGTGTTTATGTCTTTTAGAACATACGCATAAGCTCCAAGGGTTAGTGCTTCTGAAATTTCATCTTCTAACAAGTGTGAAGTGAGCATTATTATCTTTATATCAGGGTTTTCCGCTATAATTTTCTTCGAAGCGCTTAAGCCACTTATGTCAGGCAATCCTATATCCATCAAAATTACGTCAGGACAATGAATTTTGGCTTTTTCAATTGCCTCTTTTCCCGTCGAGGCCTCAACTGTAACACTAAAGTCACTGTCTTCATCTAATAGAGACTTCATGCCTACTCTCATTAGCTTGTGGTCTTCAACAATCATTATATTTATAGGGCATTTTGTCATAATATTCTCCTACTCTACTTTAATATAATTAAGAACCGCACTTGAGGCATTGCCCAATTTGTTTACAATAGTGAGAATTATTTATTTTTTAAAAATCTAATTAAAAACTAATTTTTTTATAGAAAATATTATCTCGATGCGAAATATAAAGATAACAATTGTAATACGTTTGTTGTTTAGTTCGAGTAGAAACATAATGATAACAACTTGTGTTTTAATTTTAAAAATTTATAATATATTCATGTTGAATTTTACTTTTATAAAAACAGAAGATGAATCAATCGGACTTTTTAATCCTGAAGTAAATGACATATATCATTCTAAATTTGGCGCAAAAGAAGAAAGCTATGAAAAATTTATATTGCCTTCTGGGATTTTAAATCACGCAAAAGAAAATAATTCTGTAAAAATCTTAGATATTTGTTTTGGAGTTGGATACAATACAAAAACATCACTTTATCATTTGGTAAAAGTCAATCCAAATATTAATATTAAAGTTGATGCAATTGAATCTGATAAGAATACTATCTTGTTTTCTCCTTTTATAAAAGATTCAATAAATGATGAAGAACTTAATTTATATTTATTGATGAATATAATTGAGTCAGGTATTTTTGATTTAGATTATGTGTATGAAGTTTTAAATTTTGCTGTAAATGAATATAAAGAGGTTTTAAATGGATTAGGGATACTTTATTTGAAAAATTATCAAATTGATGGGTGTAATTCGTCATCCAAAGTCAATAAAATGACCTTCTTACATAATATATATTATCAATATGTGTCTAATAGTATTAAAATAGGTCAAAAACTCAATAAATATCAAAAATGTGCTATTAAATGGCTTGTGAATGATTCTAGAATCGGAATAAATGATACTACTTCACATTATGACTTCATTTTTCTTGACGCATTTACGCCAGAGAAAGACCCAACACTGTGGACTGTTGATTTTCTAAATCTTATAAAAAACAGAATGCATAAGAATTCTGTTCTTGTTACATATTCTATATCGGCTGCTTTTAGAGCAGAACTTTTAGAACTTGGATTTTATGTCGGAAAAATATTAAAAGAAGAAAATCAAATTGGAACAATTGCATCATTCAATAAAAATAAAATTTTTGATCAACTGAGTGAACATGATTTAAATCTATTAAAAACTAATGCTGGAATTTTTTATAGAGATTCAAAATTAAATTCTTCTAATGATGAAATTTTGAATAATAGAAAAAATGAGCTAAAAAATTCAGATAGGATTTCTACCACAAAATTTTTAAAATCATGTAGGTAGATATATAAATATTCCAATAATATTATTTATATATGTCTAATCGAACTATTGTTCAAGATTAAATTAAGAAAAATTAATTCTGAATTTATAATTTATAAATCTGATACAATGATTTTATGGATAATGTTATGAAATATGATGTTGTAATAGTAGGTGGTGGTACTGCTGGGATATCTTGCGCGTGGAATGCAGGTAAACTTGGCTTAAAAACGCTTCTTATTGAAAATGATATTAATTTAGGTGGGGCTATTACATCTGCACTGGTTATTCCTGCAATGAAAGTTGATTCTCAAGGTATTAATGTCGATTTTTATAATGAACTTGTTGTAACAGCAAAGAAATATTATGCCCAAATCACTTACTCTGACGGCAATAAAGGCTGG
This sequence comes from Cyanobacteria bacterium OH_CDB_20, assembly GCA_023415935.1. Classification (GTDB taxonomy): domain Bacteria; phylum Cyanobacteriota; class Vampirovibrionia; order Gastranaerophilales; family Gastranaerophilaceae; genus JAEZIX01. The sequence goes on from JAEZIX010000041.1 coordinate 9,387, forward strand.
TTTAACCCTGAGCTTTTAAAGATAGTATTTGATGAAATGCTTGAAAATAGTGGCGTTGATGTATTATTAAATACTAAATTATCGGATTTATCCGAAAATAACGGTCAGTTTATACTCAGTCTTTGGCATAATGTGTTATCAATATATATCGAAACGAATAATCTTATAGATGCAACTGGAAATGGAAATATTTTTAAAAAATTAAATTGCGAATTTTTGCCTGATGAAACTCAAAAGCAAGCACAAGGTTACCGTTTTATAATGTCTGGTGTGAATATTAAAGAGTTTTCTGATTGGATAATCGAACTTGATAAAGACAGAGATGTTACAACCTCTGCTGAAATAGACAATCAGGTTCATCTCTCTACTGCTTGCACATGGGATAAGTCTAGAAAGTGGGCTCTTACCCCTATTTTTGAGGAGGCAGTGGCTAGTAATGACTTAAAAGACATCGATACAGCTTATTTTCAGGTTTTTACTATAGCTGGAATGCCTGGTTCTATTGCATTTAACTGTCCACGACTTTTTATTGATGAGGAAAATGGTGTATTTGCTACATCAAAAGCTATATCAGAAGGCAGAAAACAGATTTTTAGACTTTCTGAATTCTGTAAAAAATATTTAAAAGGCTTTAAAAATGCTTATATCTCAAACATAGCAAACAAAGTTGGGATAAGAGATTCGCGCCGAATCAAAGGAAAATATATCTATACAGAAGACGATATTATAAATAAAACAACCTTTGAAAATACTGCTCTTGCTTGTGATTATCCTATTGACATTCATTCAGAAAAAAAAGATGATGGTGGTCTTACTTTTACAAAAGGTGTATATTACTTGCCTATTGAGGCTCTTATATCTGAAAAATATGATAATTTATTTGCCGTTGGTAAGTGCTTTTCTGCGAGCTTTAAAGCACAAGCTGCTCTCAGAACACAGGTTAGCTGTTTTTCAATGGGAGAAGCTGTTGCTAAATGGATAAAAACAGGAAAAGCGAACTAAAAGTCCGCTTTTTCAATATAATTTTTGTTATATTCTTTAGTCTAAATAGAATGCTGTAACTACTTTGTGTAATTCTTCAGCATATTCAATTGCTTTATGTAATGTGCCAGAAGTGTGTGATAAGAAGCATATAAGCTGTTGGCACTCGTCAATAATTTCTCTGTTACAAATTCTACTAGCGTCAGCAAGAGTCATCATCGCTCTATCAGGATGTTCGATTATATTTGGAACTCCAATTAGTTGATCTTGAACGTCAGAAGGTTGTTGACCTATTGTCTGAGGTAATATAACTCTTAATTTTTCAGGATTTGATTTCATTGCGCCACGAATGGCAGCAGCGTTTGTACCAGAAGATCCTCCACTTGTTATGATTGTATTACCTTGTCTAACAAGTGCAAGAGATAAAAGTTCAATAATTTGTTGGTGAGTAATAGGCAAATTTCTACTACCGATAATAGCAACCTTTTTTGCCGATTGCTGAATAGTTGCAAGTTCCATAGCTAGTTCATCAACTGTATTTGCACTTTTTTCATCGATAACGTCCATATCATCCATTGGAACCATTATTGACTGTTCGCTTTTCTTTTCTTCTGACATCTTCACATCCTAATATATTTTGTATTTCACTTTTTTTTGAATATAATAATAATAACATAAATTTTGAAAAATAAAAGATGAATATGGTAAATATTTTAGAGGGATTGAATAGGGAGCAGAAGGAGGCAGTTGTCCAAAAGCACGGTACGCTTTTGGTTTTGGCTGGTGCTGGCTGCGGAAAAACAAAGGTACTAACTACACGAATTGCCAACTTGGTGCACAGCGGAGTATCACCTTACGAGATTTTAGCTGTTACTTTTACTAATAAAGCTGCAAAAGAAATGGTTGAACGTTTATCAAAAATGGTTGGTGAAGAAAACGCTAAAAAGATGTGGGTAGGTACATTTCATAGTATTTCAGGTAGGATTTTACGCTCTGATATTGATAAGTACGTTGATGATACAGGTAAAATGTATGACAAGTCATATGTAATCTACGATGAAACTGACTCTATGGCAGTCATTAAAAATGCTCTTAAAACATTAAAAATGGATGAAAAAGTCTATCCTCCAAAACTTTTAAAAGTTGCTATATCTAATGCTAAGAATAAACTACAAGACGCTTATACTTTTGCAACAAGGGCAAGAGACTATAAAACTGAAAAATATGCCGAGGTTTATACTGAATATCAAAAACAGTTACAACTCAATAATGCGCTTGATTTTGACGATATGCTCATGATGACAGTTAAATTGATTGAGCAATCCCAAGAGGTTAGAGAAAAATATTTTAATAGGTTCAAACATATTCTTGTAGATGAGTTTCAAGATACAAACTTATCTCAATATCAGCTTATACACTCGATTTATACAAATAAACAAGAGGAAGACACACTAGCTGATAAAAGTCTTTGTGTAGTGGGTGATGTTGACCAATCAATTTATAGCTGGCGTGGCGCTGATTATAAGATATTACTCAACTTTCAAACAACTTTTAGGAAGGCTAAACTTGTTAAACTTGAGCAGAACTATCGTTCTGTTGAAACAATTTTAACTGCTGCAAATTCAATTATCACAAATAATACTGAGCGTTTGAGTAAGAATTTATATTCAAACCTTGGAAAAGGCGATTTAATTGAATTGGTCGAAACAAATGATGAACAAGATGAAGCAAATCATGTTATTGGCTCTGTTAAAAGGCTTTCAGGAAGGACATCAATTTCAAATTGTGCAGTACTTTATCGTACAAATTCTCAATCAAGAGCTCTAGAAGAAGCCTGTATTGCTTTTGGTGTTCCTTATAAAATTGTCGGCGGACTCAAGTTTTATGACAGAAAAGAAATAAAAGATGTTATTTCTTACTTGAAACTCATATATAATCCGAATGACTCTCAAAGTTTGAGAAGGATTATAAATGTTCCGAAACGCGCAATCGGGCCTTCTACTGTTCAAAAATTACTTGAAATATCTGTAGCTCAAGAGCAGTCTATAATGCAGATTATTGAAAATATTGACGAGTATGATGAGTTTTCTTCTGGTACAAAAAGTAAACTTAAAGCATTTTATGAACTTATTGAAAAACTTCAGAGAAATTCAACAACACATACTTTACCTGAATTTATATCATTTATCCTAGATAATACCGGTTATTTAAAAGAGCTTGAAGATGAAGATTCAGTTGATGCTGAAACAAGGGTTGAAAACTTACAAGAACTCATAAATGTTGCAAAGGATTTTGAACCTCAGGAAGAAGGGAATGAGCTTGGTGAATTTCTAGCTCAAGTGGCATTAGTTAGTGATATTGATACTTATGAAGAAGGCGCAGAAGCATTAACGCTAATGACATTACACAGTGCAAAAGGTCTTGAGTTTGATAATGTATTTTTAACTGGTCTTGAAGAAGGTATTTTCCCTCATAGCCGTTCTATAAATAATCTTTCAGAAATGGAAGAAGAAAGAAGGCTAATGTATGTAGGTGTAACAAGGGCTAAGAAAAACCTTTCTATAACATATGCAAAACGCCGTCAAATGTGGGGTGAATATAGATATTATAATCCAAGTCGTTTTCTTTCTGAAATACCTTCTGAAGTCCTCACAACATCAGCTTCAGATGGCTATTCAACATCTCCACAGAAAACTTTTACAAGAGCTGTTAATAAAATTAAATCAGAAAGCAGTTATAATTCATCAAATAGTAGCTATTCGGCAAACTCTTTTAACAAAGTTCAAAACAGCAATTATGATAGAATTCCAACAACATCATCTTTTGGAAAAAACTTTGTAGCTCCACAAAAGAAAAAAGCTATTGTGGTTAAAAACCAAGAAAATCTAAAAAAACAAGCTGAAAAAAAACTTCAAGAAGATGAAAAAGTAAAAAAACTCTTAGAAGATAATCCAATAAAACGAATGCTTGCTGAGAAAAAGGCTAAAGAAGCTGCTCTTGCAAGTGAAAAGGTATCAACTTACGGAACTTCTAATGCTATTTTTTCAACAGGTGATAGAGTTTTTCATTCTAAATACGGCATTGGAAATATTAAAGATGTAAAAGATATTGCAGGCTCAACTACGTATATCGTTGATTTTGGTTCTCAAGGTGAAAAAGCACTTGATTCAACATTTGCAGGTTTGAAAAAATTCTAATTTAGTCTAAATATTTCTTAATAAATGATTTATATTTTTAAAGACAGTGCTTATTTTAGCCGATTATTACTGTGGAGTATAAGTTGCGAAATAAGACATGTTTTTTGATTTTATGAAATTAATAAATTCATATCAAAATTCAGCCTCAGGTAGTGCCGGAGGCACTACTAATATTGATATAAATCAATATATTGAAAGTTTATCAAAAGATGATCTTGAGGCATTGTCATTACAACTTGGTGTTGGTACTAATTCGATTTTTGGCTCTACTATCCAAGAGTCTGGCAATTCAGATACTTTTACTCTTTCATCTTCTATGCAAGAAAATTTAAAACTTACTCTTTTGCAACAAACACTTATACCCGTTATTGAAGATATGATTGATAACCTTAAAACAAGTAAAATTACTCCGACCAATGAAAATGGGGCTGTTTCAATTGATGATGTAAAAAATTATTTAATTAATCAAGGTGAAGATAGTAGTACAGTTTCTCAAATGACTGAAGGGGATTTAAATGCAGTATATAACTACTTGGGTTTAAATTCTCAGGATCTACAAGAGTTAAATAATGAGGCATTAGTCGTTGATCCTGGTGATTCTGCTCAACAAACAGTTGTTGCTGATTCCCCGCAAACTCTTGCAACTGGGGGCGGCGTCAAAACTACTACTGGTGGGTCATCTACTCCTGTTACAATTGCGTCTCCGACAAAAAACAGTGACGATTTAAAGGCTCAAAAAGAACAAATTATACAAGAATATAACGGAAAGATTTCAACAGAAGAACAAACACTTGCTGATTTAGTTTCACAAACAGACTCAGCCCAAGCAGAAGCTAATAATGCTCAAATGACGCTATCTCAAAAACTTCTGGAAGTTACAGGCAGACTTACTGCTTCTGAATCTAAAGTCAATACTCTTTCTGCAAGCGTACAAAAAGCAAATGTTGAGATTAATTCACTTCAAGGCGAGTTTGATAACTTAGAAACAAGCGGTAAATTTTCTGATATAAATTCAAAAAATCAAAGTAGAAAAACTGAAATTACTGGTCAATTAACTGCGAAAAAGTCTGAATTAGCAGACTTTGAAAAACAATTAGAAACTGAAAAAGCAAACCAACAAAGTATTCAACAAGAAAAAGATGGTGTTCAAAAAGATATTGATACAAAATTAGATGAACTTTCATCTAAAGACCCTCAAATTAAAGCACAGATTGATACTGCCAAAGCTAATATTCAGACTTTAAAAGCTGAAAAAACAACTAAAATAGCAGAAATTGACAAACAAATAGAAACATCTGAAAAAACAGAAAAAGAAGATGCTAAAACATATGGCAGTTTAAAAGGCTATGAACAATCAGGAATAACAGCAAAAATGCTTGAATATGCTTCTAGTCCTGAAGTCAAAGCGAAATGGGATGATTGGACTAACAGAGGTAATGGTGCATATTGTGCGCTTTATGTTGCTGATTGTGTTCAACAGGCCTATAAAGACGCAGGTATGAGTGTTAGGTTTGGACATTCTGTTCTAGGTATTAAAAACTGGGGTGAAGAAAACAACTCAGGAATACAAGTTTCTGGCATGTCAGCTGAACAACGTAAAGATCTTGTTAGAAGCGGTAAAGTTAAACCAGGTATGGCATTTACATATATGGAAGGCGGAAGAATGCATACAGGCTTTATAAAAAGTATAAATGCAGACTTAAGCTGGGAAACAATAGAAGGTAATACAGTTGATTCAGCAACAGGCAAAACAAAAACTGTGGCGGGTCATACAAGAGATATTTACAATGCTGACCTTACTTCTTTAACAGATTGGACCGTAAGATATACAGGTTAATTATTATTGTATATTTCATAAAGCAATATACTTGTTGCAATTGAAAGATTTAATGATTCGACATTATTTGAATGTTGAATTTTTGTATTAAAATCCGCATTTTGTGATAGCTCTTGACTTAGTCCTGATGCTTCTGAACCAAGCATTACGATATTTTTATCGCTATGTTTTATAGAGTCAATACTAATTGAATTAGTATCAGATAAAGATGTCGCAATTAGTTTGTAATCATCAAATTTATTTTTTAATTCATTTATGCTCTTAAGTTTTAAAATTGGGATTTTAAAGAAATTTCCTGCTGAAGACCGTATGACTTTTGAATTGTATGTTTCAACAGTATCCCCCAAAAGTAATATCCCACCGCATTCAAACGCAGCTGCACTTCTTATTATTGTTCCAAGATTACCGGCATCTTTGATGTTTTCCAGTAGAATTATGACATTATTATTTTTTAAATCAGATGAAGTGTAGCGCTTTTTTTCTGCTAAAACAACAATATTTGGCGAAGACTCGGTTGTGGACAATTTTTTTAACACATGTTCAGTAACAAGTGTGACATTATATTTATCAAGGTTTTTAAACTTATTTACGTTTGAAGAAGTAATAAATACTTCAATAATTTTAATATTGGCTTCAATTAACTCTTCAAAGCATTTTTCACCTTCTACAAGAAATAATTGAGATTCTTCAAGATATTTATTCTTATGAAGTCTGGTAAGTTCAATTATTCTTTTGTTTGAGGTGCTTGATATCTCATTCATTCATTGCCTGCCAGTCTTTTAACCACTTTTTCTCTTTAGTATTAAGCATATCATAATCAATAAGTTTTTCTTCAAATTTGAACTTTGAAAGTGTTTCAATTTTTATTTTAGGGCTTGTTGAATTAATATAGACTGTATTTTCAAGCCTTACTCCGCCTTCTCCTGTTTTGTATATTCCAGGTTCTATTGTAAAAACAGCATTTTTAAATATTTTTGTTTTTGATATTACAGAAGGTGCAACAGCTGGAGGCATTTCATGCACGGAAACTCCAACACCATGACCAGTTGAATGTCCAAATGTATATCCCTTATTATCAATATTATTAATGGTTGTGCGGGCTTTTTTATCGATATCAAACCAGGTGGAATTTTTCTTATATGAAAATTTATATGCTGCAAAAAATGCTTTTAGAACGGTTGTATAAACCTTTTTTTGTTTTTTACTTGGCTTACCTTTTATAAAAGTTCTTGTAATATCAGTTGCATAACCGCCTTCATAGTATGCACCGCAATCAACAAGCAAGAAATCGCCGTCTTTTACTATAATATCTTTTGATGGTGAAGAGTAATGAATTATTGAAGAATTGCTTCCTGCTGCAACAATTGGTTTGAAACTTAATGCCCTTGCTCCATTGTCATAGAAGCATTTTTCTAGTGCTTGAGCAATTTCTTTTTCAGAGTATTCGTTATTTTCTTGTAGCATTTTCTCTACAATTTTAAGAGCGGCATCTGTTCTCTTAAAGGCAGTTTTTATATGCTTAATTTCTGAAGCATTCTTCTTTGATTTTAACAAATATATTTTACTATCTTTAATCGTATTCGATGTATTTATAGCCTCAAAGTCATTTATAGTAATTGTTTTGGTATCAATGTATAAATTTGATTTTTTTATTTTGGAAAGTTCAATTTTAAATGATTGTAGAGGTAATATTTTTATTGATTCATAGTTGTTTTGAACATTGTAATCAGTAAAAAGTACAGCATTATCTTTTGAAATTATCATCTTTGCATAGAAAAATGATGAAAAAGGAATGTCAAAAGATCTTAAATTTGTTAAATAAGCTATATCTTCAAGTGAAGATACAACTATGTAATCATTATCTTGAAGTTTCTTTTGTATTTTGGCTATTTTAGCTTTTGCAGTTTTTCCTGATATATTTTTTGGAACGTAAACAATATCTTTATACTTTGAAAAGTCTGAGTTTACTATTGGATCAACGTCCAAGGCGATAATTTTTATGTTCTTATTTGCAAGTTCATTTTTAAGTGTATTATAAAAATAATTTGATACTTTTGTGCCTGTTAATAGTAATGTTGAGTCATCATTCAAATTTTCGACCAATTTTTTTAGATAAGAATCGCCAATTTGGAGTTTAACAACTTCTACAATATTATGATTAACTTCTAAATCGGCTTGCTCGTGGTATCTAGCATCAACAAACTGATATATTTTATCTTTTGTAATCAAAGCATCACCTACTGAGCCAGAGAAGCCCGTAAGTTTATATCTTGATGAAAATTCAAGCTGATTATACTCTACAAGAAACTCATTCGTAGAGTTTACAAGTAGAGCATCAGCATTGTTATCTTTTAACAATTTACGTAAATCTTTAACAAGATTTGTCATAATATTAATCTTCTTGAGCTGTAACCATAATTAAATGATAGCCGAAGCCTGTTTTGATTGGCTCTGAAACTTCCCCGATAGGAAGAGAAAATGCAGCATCTTCAAATTCTTTTACCATTTGACCGCGTGAGAAAAAGCCTAAATCACCACCTGATGCTCCAGATGGGCATTTAGAAACTCTTGCAGCAACATCTCCAAAATCTGCTCCCGCTAAAATTTCTTCTCTTAGATTCTTCGCTTCGTCTTCGGTTTCAACTAGCAAGTGGCTTGCTTTTACATAGTTTGACATATTTTCTCCAATTTAATAATGTAACAAGAAAAGTATATCACAGCTTACGCGATTTTTTTCAAGTATAATTGTTATATGAAAAACTTATATATTGAAACTTTGGGCTGCCAGATGAATAAGTCGGATAGTGAGAGGATTGCAGGTATTCTTTCTCATTTTGGCTACAATACTTGCGATAACCCTAAAAAAGCAGATTTACTTATTATAAATACATGCAGTATAAGACAACTATCAACTGATAAAGCATATAGCAGAATAGGATTGTGGGGAAAATGGAAAAAATCCAAACCTCATATTAAAATCGGTATTTGCGGATGTGTTGCACAACAAGATAAAAATCAAATCCGCTGCCGAGCGCCGTATGTAGATTTGATATTTGGAACACATAATATCTATGAGCTGCCTGAACTTATTAAAAAAATAGAAGCAGATGAAAAAGTATGCGCAGTATCTGAAAAAGCTGTTGTAAAGGATGCTAATGATTTTAAAATTGATAGAATACAAGGTGTTAATGCCTGGATTCCAATAATTGAAGGATGCAACAACTTTTGTACATATTGCGTTGTTCCTTTTACACGCGGGCGTGAACGAAGCAGAAAACCTGATGAAATCATAAAAGAAGCTGAGAATGCTATTAAAGCAGGTTACAAAGAAATTACTTTGCTTGGGCAAAATGTTGATAGTTATGGTAAAGATTTTGAAGATAAAAACATAACTCTTGCAAACCTATTAAGAGATTTAAATAAAATTGATGGAAAGTTCAGGATTCGTTTTGTAACTTCTTATCCTACTGATATAAGTGATGACTTGATTGACGCAGTTTCTGAGTGCAAAAAAGTTTGCGAATACTTCCATATTCCTATGCAATCAGGAAACTCAGACATTTTAAAAGATATGAATAGACGCTATGATAGAGAAACCTATGCAAAAATTGTCAAAAAAATCAGAGATAGATTCGAAGATGTTACGATAACTTCTGATTTCATAGCAGGATTTCCTGGTGAAACTCTTGAACAATTTAATGATACATTGACTGCTATTGAAGAGTTTGAACTTGATTATCAGAATACAGCAGCATATTCTCCAAGAAAATATACAAAAGCATCAAAAATGGAAGATAAATTCATTGATGAAGAGGAAAAAATACGAAGACTTTCTCTTTTAAATGACAAAAACAAAGAGGCTGCACTCAAATCAAATAAAAAATTTGTTGGAAGAACCCTTGAGGTTTTGATTGAATCAAAAGATGAAAAAAACGGTAAAATTATGTTTACCGGAAGGGCAAGAAACAATAAGCTCATCCATTTTGAAGCACCTGGGGCAAAGATTGGGGATTTTGTTGACGTAAAAGTCGAAAAAGCACAAACTTGGTGCCTTTATGGAACAATTGAGTAGAAATTTTATTTATATATCTTCATATAATCCTAAATATTTTAAAGATATTGATCAAATTATTCGATTACTTTAAAAGTTATAAAATGGAGAAATTCTCATGAGAGCTGATTTTGGTCGTGGCGCAAGTGGCGCAAAAGGTGAAGATACTAAACCTGAGATAGGTGCTAAGGTTGTAAAAAAAGGTAAACCCGATAAACCTTTTACTATTTTTGGCAATATTGGTTGCTTTACTAAAGCAGCTGACTTAGAAAATAAGATTAAAAATGATACTGATTCTGCTTGGAAAGATGCTGATTCTGATAAAGATGGTTATCTGAGTGAAGATGAAATATATTCACAAGCGCAAAATTTACTAAAAGGAATGTATGCAGACCTTTATGATTCTGATGATAACTTGACTGCTGAAGGTTTTGATATGCTTAAAACATTTATGTATGATGATAAATTTAATGATATGGACCAAGACGGAAATGGCAGTATTGATAGAGGGGAATTCGATTCGTTTTATGAAAATAGGACATTTATGAACAATGAAGCAACTGGTAATGGTTCTATAGATGGTAATAGCACCGATGATGGTTATGATGATAAATACTCTGACAGGCCGGAGGGACATTCTGAGCCAGCACCAAAAGATTCTTCAAAATCCGAATATGCTGGGTACGGGGGTGGCAC
>JAEZIX010000050.1 GCA_023415935.1 Cyanobacteria bacterium OH_CDB_20
CTTTTAGACAGGGTGTTTTTTGCCGGCGGTGCAAATTTTGCATATAAACCCGCAAGCGCAGTAGTTGTGGCAAGAAGAGCAGGAACAACTGCCAGTTTTGATGTTATGAATAAATATTTTTCAATAAATAACATGCCGATAGTAACAAGCCAGTATTGGAATAATATTCACGGACTTGTGCCAGATGATATTAAAGAAGATAAGGAAGGGCTTCAGATAATGAGGACTCTAGCAAGTAATATGGCTTGGCTTTTGCGCTGTATTGAAAAAGGGAAACAAAATGGAATAAATAGACCGGAAATGCTTGAAGAAAGGGAATATACCAATTTTGTATAAATCCTTGGAAGAGTGCCCAATTGGCTAATTCTAAAAACCATTAAAAGTATAAAAATAATTGTATGAATAATAAGAAGATAACGGCACTTATAGTGTTGTTTTTCATACAAATGAGATTAAATATTTATTCCCCCTCAAAAGCAGCTGTTGATATATATTTTTTTAATGGAGCAAGTAATCCCCCTCAATACTCCCTTATTAACAGAACCGGATATCCATTGGTAAGCGGGGATTCACTTCGCATTATGAATAATCTGACAGCTAATGCTGCAATAGGGAATATTGGGACAACAAGCGCTTTTATTCTGTCTATTGCAGGCGGAGATAATACAATCAGCGGAAACTCAACTTATTCTGGATTTTCTATTCCTGCTTTAAGTGACTATACTTTTAATGCAACAAATTTGGAGCTTTTTCGTACTACATCTACAACCATAGGTGGAGCTATAACAAATGCAGGTGTTCTTTCTTTCACTGACGGCGATTTTACAAATAACAATGCAATAAGTGGAGGTGCAATAAGGAATACAGGTACTGAAACAATAACTGGAACTGTATCAGGAACGGGTCCCACAGCTACGAGTACAACAACATTTACAAATAATACCGTTACAACAGGAAATGGTGGTGCTATTTATACAACAGGTGGCTCGACAATTACAGGGGTAAAATTCGATAGCAATGACTCAGCTGCAACTGCAACTGCTACAGGTGGTGGTGCGATTTATACAGCAACCGGGACTACAACTATAAATAATAGTATTTTTACAAGCAATACTGCTCAAAGAGTTGGGGGTGCGATTAATCAAGCATCTGGAACTCTTAATATTAATAATTCCTTATTTGATTCAAATACCTCAACAAACCTTACTGCTACAGGTTTGGGAGGGGCTATTTACAGTAATGCTGGAAGTTTGAATGTAGACAATACCGAATTCTCAAATAACTCTTGTAAAACAACGGGTGGTGCCATTTGGTCAAGAGCAACGCTTGATATAGAGCAAGGAACTTTTAGCGGGAATGTATCAAACAACATGGCTGGCGCTCTATATAACGGTGCGGCTTGTACAATAAATAATTCAACTTTTGAAAACAATATTGCGCATACTTCTCTGGCAAGCGCTGGTGGTGGGGCAATATACAACAATTCGGCTGCTATGACAATAACAGATACTACTTTTAATACAAATAGTACAGATGCTTCAACTCTAAACCCTGCTAATGGTGGAGGGATTTATAATACAGGAACTGCTGCAGTGCTCACTATTAACGGTACTGTTTCAGGAACAGGATCAGGGGCAATAAGTACAACTACTTTTTCTAATAATACGGCAGTTAACAATGGTGGGGCTATTTATAACAACAGTACAAATGCATCGACAAGTTTAAATGCAACAGGGGTTATTTTTAATACAAACTCTTCAGTAAATGGTGGGGCAGTTTATAATAACGCAGGTTTGGCAACATTTACGGGAGATATTTTTAAGAATAACAATGTAACCGGATCAGGTGGTGCCTTTTATAATGTAGGAACAACTACTGTTAGCGGAAATGAGTTTATATCAAACTCTGCTGATGTTTCAGGCGGTGCTTTTTACAATACGGGAACCGCAACTCTGTTAAATTCTGATTTTACAAATAATACTGCTGATGTTTCTGGTGGTGCGATTTATAATTCAGGCACTTTAAGAATTCAAGCAAATGGAGAAGAAAGTTTGTTCTCAGGAAATACCGTTGGTGCTTTTGCAAATGACCTTCACCTTGCAGGAGGGACTGTTTATTTAAATGCAGGAAATAGCGGAAGTATAACCTTTGACGGGGCGATAACATCTTCCGCCAAGGCAAATATAATAAGTATCAATTCTGTAACAGGCTCTTCAAGTCTGACAAATGGTACTATAAATTTTAATGGAGAGATTTCAACCTCAACAGTAAATATTGCATCAGGTACAACAAATATAGGCAAAAGCAGTATTTCGAATGTTAATGAAAATAATGTTTTGTTTGCTATTACTGGAGGAACTCAAAATTTCACAAAAAATTCATTTTTAACAGGTTCAAGAGTAACTTTAAATGATACGACTCCGACATCAAGCGAAACATTGAATATTACAAATGGGACATTTACAGGCAGTGGTTCTTTTACTGGCTCTGGTGGAGCTATAAACATAACTTCAGGAAATACAGATATTACGGATACAAATTTCTCCGGATATTCCGCAACTACAAGCGGGGGTGCGATCTTAAATGGTGGAACTACAACATCAACCAATACAGAAATAACAGGTACAATAACAGGTTCAGGAGCAAGCGCTACTAGTACGACTACTTTTTCAAACAATACTACCGCAGGTTCTGGTGGGGCAATTTATAATACAGGAACTTTAGTTTTAAATAATATAAAATTTAATGCAAATTCATCAACATCGACTTCAACAACTGGAGGTGGGGGCGCAATTTATCAAGCGGCAGCCCTCACTATAAATAATGGGATTTTTACAAACAACACAACAACTGCAAGAGGTGGAGCGATTTATAGTGCTGCAACTGCAACAGGTTCAGTAGGGATTGGCTCAATTTTTGATTCAAATTCAGCTACAGGCACAAGTTCAAGTGGTGGAGCGATTTATGCACTCGGAAGTCCGACTCTTTCAGGGGTAACTTTTAACAAAAACTATGCAACAGTAAATGGCGGAGCAATTTATATTGCAGGAAATACAGTTACAATGGTTAATGACACTTTTACTGATAACGGAAAAAACGGTGCTCTTGTTGAAACAGATAATGGAGGTGCTCTTTATAATGATGTTGGAAATGTAACAATTACTGATACCACATTTACCAATAATGCTTCATCAGTTACGGGGGGTGCAATAAGAAATGCAGTAAGTACAACTAATTCAATTACTTTATACGGTGCTACATTTTCCGGGAATTCATCAGCCAGTGGTGGCGCTGTCTATAATGAGGGAATATTGCATATTAATTCAGGAACCGATGTAACAAAGTTTGTTGGAAATACTGCAACACTTGACGGAGGCGCTATATATGGATTTGGGGGTACAGGGAGCGCAAGCAGTGGAACTCTTTTTGATGGAAATACCGCAGGTAGAGATGGAGGGGCAGTATATACAACCGGTACTCCTAATTTAACGGGGGCAATCTATAAAAATAATTGGGCAGAAAGAAACGGTGGAGCTGTATATAGCGCTACAACAAACACTTCATATACAAATTGCACATTTTCAAATAACGGAAAAGATGGAGCTACTGTAAAAACTGATAACGGGGGTGCAATATACGATGCGAATAGCGCTATGGTAATAACAGGAGGAACGTTTGAAAACAACGCTTCAAGCGTATCAGGGGGCGCAATTTATAATACAATAACAACATCAACTAGAGCTTTTTCAACTGATGGCACAGCTTTTAATACAAACTCTTCACTAAATGGCGGAGCTTTTTATAATAATGCTGGTGTTGCAACTCTTACAAATACTGACTTTACAACTAACACTGCATCAAGCAACGGGGGCGCAATTTTTAGTACAGGTGGAACTATGACCATTACGGGCAATGAATTTACCTCAAATTCTGCCACAAACTTTGGTGGCGCTATTTATAACGACACAGGAACGACTACAAATATTACAAATTCAGATTTTTCTTTAAACTCAGCACTAAGTGGGGGTGCTGCTTATAATATAGGCGGTACATTAACTTTGACTGATTGTTCTTTTTCAAACAATTCTGCGACAACTTCAGGTGGTGCAATTTATGTTGCAAGTGGAATCGTTAACGTCAATTCAACAGGAAAAGATGTGACATTCACCGGTAACACTCAAGCTGGAAGCGGTAATGACATTTTAATGGCTGGCGGAACTTTAAATTTAACCGCAAACAACTATGATATTTATATAAATGGAGGTATTCAAGGTGCTGCCGGTACTATTAGCAAACTTGGAGCGGGCGATTTGATTCTTTCGGGTACAAATAATTTATTCACCGGAACTTATACAAACAGCGCAGGGAACTTACAAATTAAAAGTGCGTTTTTTAACGGAGTAAACAATTTTACAGGAGGAACAGCAGAAATTCAAACAGGTGGGAGTGTGATTTTGAATTCAGGCGACAGTTGGGCAAATACTGTAATAACTAATTCCAATGCTACTCTTAATATTAACGGATTCTCTCATACCACAGGCGGAGCATATAATCAGACAGCAGGGACTCTAAATCTGAATAATACAGGAACGGCATCAAGTTTGACCTTGACTTCAGGAAGTAGCCTTGACAGCGGTAGCGTTAACTTCACTGGTACGGGAAATACTTTAAGTGTGGGAACGGGCGCTACTTTTTTATCTGATGCTGCAATAAATTTAACAAGTTCAAATAATTTCACAGTCTCTGGAGGCACTGCAACTTTAAACGGTTCAGGTACAGGGTCTGATACCTGGGCAGGTACAGTAAATGTTTCAGGAGGAACTTTAAATCTAAACTCAATCTCTTCAGGCGGAATTTATAATCAAAGTGGAGGAACCACAAATTTAAGCACTGGTTCGTTAATAAATATCACTGCTGCAAGTGACAACTTAAGCGGGGGAAGCCTTGTTGATAATGGTACACTTAACCTTTCAAACACTGCAACAAAAACCGTTGCAACATCAATAAGCGGTAATGGCATAATAAACAAAAGCGCGTCAGGCTCAGTTACTTTTTCGGGCAACAATTCAAACTTTACCGGAACATATAATCAGACAGCAGGAGCTGTAACTATCCAAAACAGCTTCTTTTCAGGAATAAATAACTTTAATGGAGGCACCGCAACGATAAGTACTGGCGGAAACTTAACTTTGAATTCAAATGATAGTTGGACAACTACAAATTTTTCAACTTCAAGTGGAACATTGAATTTAGACGGATTCTCACACACTTCAGGCGGGACTTATAACCAAACATTAGGAAACTTAAACCTTAATAACGCATCTAGCCTCTTACTTGCAACAGGAAGCACAATCACATCAGGAAATGTGAACTATTCTGGAACGGGAAGCCTTTTAAATATTGCAGCCGGTGGTGCTTTTAGCTCGACAGCTGTGTTAAATCTTACAACTGACAATACATTTAGAGTGTCTGGAAGTACAAACGTAACGCTTAGCAATGCGGATTTTTGGAGCGGGCTTGGAAAAGTAGATATGACAAGCGGCACTTTAACTCTTACCTCTACAGCTTCAAACGGTATATATACTCAATCAGGCGGAGCTTTAACCATCCGTGACGGCGGGACTTTGACATTAGGAAGCAATAGTTCAATTAACGCAGGAAGTGTTGTATTTGCAGGAACTGGCATAAAAACATTGGATGTTTCAACAGGAGGGCTGTTTGATTCAGCAGCTACTATAAATATTTCAAGCGGAAACATTTTTAAGGTTTCAGGAGGAACAGCTACTTTAAGCAACGCTGATACCTGGGTTGGTGATGTGTCTGTAACAGGCGGAAGTCTAACATTAAATTCGATTGCTTCTAATGGAACCTATACGCAAAATGGCGGTACAACAACATTAAGTTCTGGAACACTTAACATTTCAGGTACAAGCGAGCTTTCAGGCGGTTCGTTTGTCGATAATGCTACTTTAAATCTTTCAAACACTGATGCTAAAACCACAGCAACTTCAATCAGCGGAACAGGGACAATAAATAAAAATGCCGCAGGTGTATCGACTTTTACTGGGAATAACTCTGGTTTTACCGGTACATATAACCAAACTGTGGGCGGAGTTGTTATTCAAAATAATTTCTTTAACGGAGCAAATAATTTTACGGGATTGTCTACAACCGCTGATATCCAAACCGGTGGGAATCTAACTTTGAATTCAGGCGATACTTGGACAAATACAAATACAACTTTATCAGGCGGAAGTTTAACTCTTAATGGCTTTTCACATACTTCGGGCGGTACTTACAATCAAACTTCAGGGGGCTTACATTTAAATAATTCTTCTTCCTTAACTTTAGATACCGGTAGTGCAGTCTCTGGCGGAACAGTGGATTTTGGAGGAACTGGAAATATATTGACTATAGCAACAGGGGGAAGTCTTAGTTCCAATATAGCCTTGGATCTTAGTAATGGAAACACCTTTAGAGTTGCAGGAGGTACTACTGATTTAAACAGCGATACTACTTGGAATGGAGCCATCAATTTGACAGGTGGAACGTTGACTTTAAACAAGGTTCCAATCAGCTCTGGTATAAAAGGAACATATAGTCAATCAGGAGGAACTTCAAATTTCATAAACCAGAATTTAGATACTTCAGGTGATATTGTTCTAACTGGAGGAACAATGAATATTAATACGGGGAATGGCTCTTCAGGATACATAAATAGCAAAATATCAGCAACTTCAGGTGTAATTAATTTTAATAAAACAGTAGGAAGCAATCCAACTGACGGGAATATTTACCTTAATAAGTGGATTGACCCGCCAACTGAGGTTAACCTTTATAGTGGAACCTTGAATATGAGTAATGACAGTTATCTTGATGGAAATAATCTTAGTCTTTACGGCGGTAATTTGAACTCTCAAAATAATGCAGTTGGTACGATTGCTCTCAATAATCTGACCTTTGGAGGTACCGCTAATTGGCTTATTAACGTTGATTTGGCGAATTTGCTTGGAGACAAAATCACCTCCACAAATCCTGCGACAGGAACGGGATCACTAAATATCAATGCCATTAATCTATTGAGTGATGCAGGTCCTAACTCAACATCGGTTGTTGTTGCAGACTCTGATACAAAAAGCTACCTTACAAACAGTGTATATGAGGTTGACAGTACTCTGTTTAAATATGGTGTTAGCTACGATAGTTCAGGCACAAATGGTGTCTTGAATTTTCAAAAAATAGGGATATCCCCAAATGCAAGAACTGGAGATGTTGCACAAATTTCAACGTTCTTGCTTCAATCATCTGTAAACAGACAATTTTTTGAAAATATTGATTCCTTTATGTCTTTTCCTCTTGCGCAAAGGGAATCTACGATTTGCTGCGCTTTAACAAACGGAAAAGCAACAGCATCTACTTGTCCTATTCCAGGCAAGGGAACCTTCTCCCCCATATATAATTGTGATTTAAACAAAGGTGTTTGGACAAAAAACTTTGTTAGTTTTGAAAATGTTCCCTTGAAAAATGGGCCAAATGTTTCAACTATTGAATATGGGACTTTAGTAGGTGGAGATACACCATTTGAAAAATTAACTAATGGATTTGTTGGTAATACAAGCACCTACATAGGTTATCTGGGGTTGAATCAAAATTATGATCAAGTCGGATTGTCTCAAAATGGTACTCTTTTTGGTGTGGCTGAAAATATAGTTAAAAAGAATTTTTTTATTACAGGCATGGCAAATGTAGGTTATATGGCTGCAAATGCTCAAACGCCTTGGGGCCTTGATAATTTCTCATCTGTTTTTGCAGGAGCAGCAGTTAAAAGTGGATACAATTTTGAATTTAAAAAAGGAAACTATATTATTCAACCAAATTTAATGGTTGCTTATTCATACATTTACACTCCTCCTTATACAACTTCATCAAAGCTCAATATGGGGTCAGAACCTTTTAATGCAATGCAAGTTGTACCCGGAATCAGGTTGATTAAAAATTTCAAAGAACAAAAAGGTCAAGTTTATTTTGTTGCAAATTACGTTCAAAATATTATGGATAATACACGTTTTAATGCTAATGATATTACCTTGTCGCAACTTTCAGTTGTGCCGTATGTTGAATATGGAATAGGGTACCAAAAAGTTTGGAAAGACAGACTCACTGGTTTCTTTCAAACATTATTAAGAAATGGCGGAGTAAACGGCGTGGCTCTTCAATTCGGCCTTAGATGGGCATTTTGATTGTTGATAACTTTACTTAAAAAAAAGAGGGCGTATGCCCTCTTTTTAATATGCTACAAATCCTTTTGTGAATGATAATGTACCTGTTTGGTTTTTAACAATACTTGAAATTGTATTATTCTTTAACGTTCTAAGTTGATCGTCACTTGCAGCGAATCCTTTTGGTGTGAATTGCTGTCTAAATACAGTATCAATATCTTGTCCATATTTTAATTTGTTTATATCATCTGTTGAGCTTGGTGGGTTCAAATAGTAGTCTGTATAAATACCATCAATGTATGATCTGTATACGCTTGCATCGCCACCAATTGTTGTTCTCTCAGGTATATAATCACCACCAACATAGGAAGTAATTAAATCAGCATCATTAGTGACATTGCTTATGTTGAGATCGCCTATGATACCTGTGTTAACTATTGTTATGC
Organism: Cyanobacteria bacterium OH_CDB_20; assembly: GCA_023415935.1. GTDB lineage: Bacteria > Cyanobacteriota > Vampirovibrionia > Gastranaerophilales > Gastranaerophilaceae > JAEZIX01. Next base: position 8,666 of record JAEZIX010000050.1, read on the forward strand.
CATTGACATTTGATATATTAGCATTTCCTCCGATATAAGAAATAGTGCCTGTACCGAAACCGCTTCTTATATTTTCAAAATATGCATCATTGAATTTGAAAATATCATAATCAGTTATTGGAGGCGCTCCATTTGCTAAAGATAGGACTGTCGGATAGCCGTCAGGTGACGCATCTAATGAGTTAGAAATCACAACATCATTTGCTTTTGATATTGTTAAGTCATCTCCAACATATATTCCCGCAAGTGTTACATCTCCAAGTGTAGAGATTGTTAATGCTTGGTTGAATATAGCGCCATATGCTGAGACTGTTCCGATAGCATCAACTATAGCTGAGTTAAATGTAGAATATGTTATTCCTACAGCGCCTGTTGAGTTGATTACAGTATCACCTAATATTGAACCTGCAATAATCATATCGTTTCCGGTAAGATTAGTAGCATCTGCATTTGAATCGATTATTGAGATATTACCTGCAGTGGTTGCTGTTAGAGAACCAGTTACATCAGTTTCACTTACTAGTACATCAGCTACAGCGGTTATAATTGCAGAATTTAAATCAGAACCTGTAACTTGAACGCCATTACCAGCATTGATTGTTGTATCACCTAATGAGGAGTCTGCAATATTTGTATCATTACCACTGGTAAGGTCTGCAGTTGCTGTTCCTTGTACATTTGCTAAGTTAATATCACCATTTGTAGCCTTTGCACGCAAGTTACCTTCAGAAGTGGTATCTGATATTGTTATGTTGTTATTTGCCTTTAGCTTGATATTATTAGTTGAAGAATCTGAAATACTGATATTGTTGCCGGCAAATACTCTAGAATTAGAGATTGATGATTCATTTGTGAATGAAGCATTATTACCAGCTACAACTTTTGTTCCTTCCGCTGTTGAGCTGTTAAATTTAACATCATTATCAGCTCTCACAACAGAATCTACTATTTCAGAGCCATTTCTAAAGCTAGCATTATTGTGGGCAACTAGTCTAGAGTCTTCAGCATAAGAGTTATTAAATTGGATGTTTCTATCAGCTTTAACAACGGAGTTTACGATTTCAGAATCGTTTCTGAAATTAGCGTTATTGCCTGCAGTTAATTTTGATTTTCTAATATAAGAATTATTAGTATCGATGTTTCTTTCTGCCTTTAGTTTTGAATTTCTGACGCTAGAATTGCTGACTTTTATGTCATTGTCAGCCTTGACGAAAGACTTAGTAACTTTAGAATCATTTTTAAAGTTAGCATCATTGCCAGCGATAGCGACAACTTTGTCAGCCTTAGAGTTATTGAAGTTTATGTCATTGTCAGCTTTGACGAATGACTTAGTGACTTTAGAGTTGTTGCTGAAGTTAG
>JAEZIX010000088.1 GCA_023415935.1 Cyanobacteria bacterium OH_CDB_20
GGAGGAAACTGTTGCAGAATAATAAGTTTTACAGGGAAAGAGAACACTTATTTACCGCTTTAAATTATAAGGCGGTATTTTTATTTGTAAATTTCTTCTTTTTTAAATTCCGGAATTGTATAATATATAAAAGGATTTTATGAAAAAATTATTTGTTATATCACCAATAAGTATTGCAGGATGCCTCATTCTTCACGGGCTTGCTGAAGCATTTAGAGAACTTGGCGTCTTCACTGTTGAAAAAGATGTTAGAGAAGTTACATTTGAAGAAATTCAAAAATACAAACCTGACTATATTCTTGGCTATGACTACGGTTTTCTTGTAAATAAAGAACTTTCAAAAGACCTAAAAAAACTAAAAGGCGTCAAATTCCTACATTATTTTGCAGATGAACCGAAAAGCAAATTCGCATATACAGACAATCCTGAAATGTATGAAGAACTTAAAAAACTTAAAAACAAATATGTTTTCAATTGGGATCCAGAATTTTTGAATGATTTTGAAGGAAGCAAATACCTTCCGCTCGGAATAAACAAAAAGTTATATAAAACTGAATTTTCAGGATACGAACACAATATTTCCTTTGTTGGAAGACCTCTGACAGAAAAAAGACAGGCTGTTTTGACAAGATTAATAAAAGAATTCGGAGAAATTAGCCTTTTCTGTTACGAAGATCACTTCAAAAGAAGCATAAAAGAAATCGAAGATAAAAACCTTTTAACAGAACAAGAACTTGATGCTTACAAGGCTTCATATAAAGGTTTTGTCAAAACAGAAAAAGAATTGGCAAAAATATACAACTCATCAAAAGTAAACATTAACGTGACGGAACAGGGATTGAATAATATAAATTACAGAGTATTTGAAGTCCTTGCAAGTTCAGGATTTCTTATAACTGATGAGATGAAAGATTTATACGTACATTTTGAAGTTGGAAAAGAGCTTGAAGTGTATCATAATATTGATGATTTAGCAGATAAAATTAAATTCTACTTAGAAAATCTCGATATAGCTCACGCAATCGCCCGTAAGGGCAGAAAGCACGTTGCCCAGAACCACACTTTCAAAAATAGGGTGGAAAAGATTATGAAAATAATAAAAAACTAAAATATGAATTATAGGAGAAAATTATAAATGAATACAAAGACATTGATAACGCCGGCTGATAGAATCACAAAGCTGCCGAAGTATATATTTGTTGAGCTTGACGAGATGAAGTGTGCTGCAAAGAAAAACGGAATTGAATTTATTGACTTAGGAATAGGAAACCCTGATGGCTGCACAGCTGAACCTATCGTAGAAGCTGCTGTTTGCTCAATCAGAGACCCTAAAAGTCATGGCTATCCTGCCTTTAGGGGGAAAAAAGAGTTAAGAGACTCAATTGCAGGCTGGATGAAATCAAGATACGACGTTACTATTGACCCAGAAAACGAAATTCAGGTTTTAACAGGTGCAAAAGAAGGCTTGGCATTGACTGCATTTGCTTTTACAAATCCTGGTGACATCAACATAGTACCAGATCCTTATTATCCTGTTTTAGCAAGAGGAACTTGGGCTTCAGGCGGTGAAACATATCACATACCGCTATTGCCAGAAAACAAATTTTTGCCTGATATAGATGCTATTCCTGAAGAAATTGCAGAAAAAGCAAAAGTTTTCATCATTAACTATCCAAATAACCCAACAGGAGCAATTGCACCTAGAGAATTTTTAGAAAAAGTTGTAGCATTTTGCCGCAAACATTCTATATTGCTGTTATCTGATTTAGCATACGGCGAAGTTTGTTTTGGGGATTACAGACCTTTAAGTATTTTCAATATTGAAGGCGCAAAAGAGATAGCTGTTGAAATCCATTCTTGGTCTAAAACATTCAATATGGCTGGCTGGAGAGCTGGTTTTGTTACAGGAAGAAAAGAGTTTATTGAAGCTATTTTTGCAATGAAAACAAACCTTGACTACGGAACACCTACAGTTGTTCAAGATGCAGCAACAAAAGCTCTTCAAATGGATTATTCATACGTTGTTCCAACAATGAAAAAATACGAAGAAAGAAGAGATATTTTAGTTGAAAAATTGGCTGAACTGGGCTGGGCAGTAGATCCTCCAAAAGCAACAATGTATTTCTGGCTTCCAACACCAAACAATGAGCCTTCAATGGACTTTTGTAAAAGACTGCTTAAAGAAGCAGGAGTTGTTGTAACACCTGGTATTGCATTTGGGCAAGGTTCTGATAAGTATTTCAGAATATCAACCGTACAGCCAAAAGAGCTTTTAATCGAAGCAATGGAAAGAATGAAAAAAGCCGGCATAAGGTATCAATAGAAGGTTTTTGAATCTATAAAAAGTGTGAAGGGCAGGATGTAACTGCCCTTTACATTTTATGCACAATATTCTTCTATTTGGTATAATTAGTATGGTATCAGAGGATATTTAAGGAAAAAAAATGACAAAAATCCTTGTTGTAGATGATGATGAAGCAATAAATGAACTTATAAAAACAAACCTTGAGATTGTTGGATATCAAGTATTTACAGCTTTTGACGGAATAAAAGGTTATGCGGTCGCAAAACAAGAACTCCCAAGCCTTATTATTCTTGATGTAATGATGCCTGATGCTGACGGTTACACTGTTGCTAAAAGAATCAGGGAAAACGAGTCCACAAAAGATGTTCCTATACTAATGCTTACAGCTCTTAATATGCTTCAAGACAAGGTTAAAGGCTTTGACATAGGGGTAGATGACTATTTAGTAAAGCCTTTTGAGATGGAAGAATTGCTCGCAAGAGTTAAAGCGCTTTTAAAAAGGGCAAATAAAATCCCTAAATCTATGGCTACAAAAGAGCTTTTAACAGTCGGTGATTTTACAATGCTGCCCGAGAATTACTCGGTTAAAATCCATAATAAAGTTGCAAAGTTCACACCAATAGAGTTTGATATATTAAATCTTTTAGTTCAAAATTACGGCAATATGGTTTCTTCGGCAAAGATTTTAAAAGATATTTGGGGATATACGCCTGATGATGATGTTGAAACGATAAGGGTGCACATAAAGCATATAAGAACAAAGCTTGATAAGGTTTCTGAAGGCAAAAAATACATAGAAACCATATATGGCGGTGGTTATAGACTTATGCCTGATGGCATAAAAAAGTAATTTAGTTTGTGTAATAATTCTGTTATGAACGATAAAATAGTTATAAGAGGTGCAAATCAGCACAATTTAAAAAATGTTGATTTAGAACTTCCGAAAAATGAAATGATAGTATTTACGGGTGTGTCAGGTTCTGGGAAAAGCTCACTTGCTTTTGATACAATTTTTGCTGAAGGTCAAAGACGTTATGTAGAAAGCCTTTCCGTCTACGCAAGACAATTTTTGGGACAAATGGATAAACCCAATGTTGAGAGCATCGAGGGCCTATCACCTGCTATTTCTATCGACCAAAAATCAACAAGTAATAATCCACGTTCCACTGTCGGTACTGTTACAGAGATTTACGACCACTTAAGACTTCTTTTTGCAAGAATTGGGATTCCACATTGTCCTGAATGCGGCGATGAAATTATGCCTCAAACAATTGATCAGATTGTCGACAAAATATTAAAGCTCAAAGACGGAACTAAAATCCAGATTATAGCGCCTATTGTAAGAGGCAAAAAAGGGGAATTTATCTCCTTAATCGAAGAATTAAGACAAGAAGGCTTTATAAGGCTCAGGATAGACGGAAAAACAGTCAATATCGATGAAGAAGACATTGAACTTGCAAAGACAATCAAACACAATATTGATGTTATTGTAGATAGAATTGTTGTGAAAGATAGTGCCAAATCAAGGATTGCAGACAGCGCACAAATAGCGCTCAAAAAAGCAAACGGGCTTATGAGCGTTGATGTAATAGGAGGACAAGAGCTTGTTTTCAGCGAAAAACTCGCTTGCCCAAACTGTAATTTAAGTTTTGAAGAACTTGCACCCAGAATATTCAGTTTCAACGCTCCATACGGTGCTTGTCCAGCTTGCTCAGGTCTTGGTGTATATTATGAAGTAAACCCGGACTTGTTAATTCCTGATCCTTCAAAATCTCTAAGAGCAGGTGCTATATACCCGTGGGCAAAAACAGGAAATCCTTATTATCAGCAGATTTTAGCATCTGTCGCAAAACACTACAAAATAGATATGGATACACCTTTTGAGGATCTTCCAGAAGAACATAAAGATATTATTTTAAATGGAACCGGTAAAACAAAAATACACCTTGATTTCCAAGCATTCGGAAGCTCTGAATGGGTAAGACAGAATAGACCTTTTACAGGTATAATTCCATACTTCTTAAAAAAATATAACGAAACAGGTTCAGGCGATATAAGAGAAGAAGTCCAAAAATATATGTCCGAAATCCCTTGTCCTGAATGTAAAGGTGCAAGGTTAAAACCATTCCCTCTTGCAGTAACCATTTTAGGTAAAAACATTTATGAAGTAACAAAAATGCCTGTAGAAGAAGCTTTTAAATTCTTCTCTGACATGTTTTTAGAACTCAATGACTATCAGCTAACAATTGCAAAACAGCTTTTAGAAGAGATTAGAGCAAGATTGAAATTCTTACTGGATGTTGGTTTGGGTTATATTGATTTAGCAAGAATGGCAGGAACTCTATCAGGTGGGGAAGCTCAAAGAATAAGACTTGCAACTCAAATTGGAAGCGGGCTTTCTGGGGTTTTATATGTACTTGATGAACCTTCAATCGGGCTCCACCAGTTCAACAACGATATGCTTATTAAAACGCTTCTAAAACTCAGAAATCTTGGAAACACACTTATCGTAGTAGAACACGATGAAGATACAATTAGAAATGCAGACTATATTGTAGATATCGGTCCTTTAGCAGGCATAAATGGTGGTAAAATAGTAGCTCAAGGCACATTAAAAGATATTGAAAAAGAGAAAGAATCAATTACAGGCAAATATTTAAGTAAAAAGCTTGAAATACCTGTTCCTAAAAAAAGAAGAGAAGGAAACGGTGAGTTCTTAAAAATAACAGATGCACACTTAAATAACCTTAAAAATATTGATGTTGATATCCCAATGGGAAAAATAGTTGTTTTAACAGGTGTTTCAGGCGCAGGGAAATCAACCCTTATGCAAGACATTATCTATGAATATGCCTTACATAAGCTAAGGGGAAATAAGCCAAAACCTCCTGGGATAAAATCAATAAAAGGTTTTGAACATATTGATAAAGTTATTGATATAGACCAATCACCGATTGGAAGAACTCCTAGGTCAAACCCTGCAACATATACGGATGTTTTTACTCACATAAGAGAGCTTTTTGCAAAAACAGCGGAGGCAAAACTAAGAGGCTACAAGCAAGGACGTTTCAGCTTTAATGTAAAAGGCGGGCGATGTGAGGCTTGCCATGGTGACGGGCTATTAAAAATTGAAATGAACTTCTTGTCAGATGTTTTCGTCAAATGCGATGTCTGCAAAGGTAAACGATACAATCGAGAAACATTAGAAGTTAAATATAAAGGCAAAGACATCTCAGAAGTTTTAGACATGAGCGTAAGCGAGGCCTTAGAATTCTTCAAAAATATCCCTAAAATTAAAAGCCGCCTGCAAACGTTATATAACGTAGGTTTGGACTATATAAAACTCGGACAAAGTGCAACAACTCTATCTGGAGGTGAAGCGCAACGTATAAAACTTGCAGCTGAACTCAATAAAAAAGCAACTGGAAAGACATTATATCTTCTTGACGAGCCTTCTATCGGGCTTCACTGGTATGACCTTGATAAGCTCATTAAAATACTACACGAATTAGCTGACAGCGGAAATACCATACTTGTAATCGAACACAATTTAGACTTTATCAAAAGCGCAGATTACATAATAGATCTGGGCCCTCAAGGCGGAAATCTCGGAGGAGAAATTATTGCGCAAGGAACTCCTGAAGAAGTAGCGCAGGTTAAAAACTCCTATACAGGAATGTATTTAAAGAAATTTTTAGACTAAACTAATTTTTCTTTATTAAGCAATATTTTCTACCTGAGTCCAAAACTTTATACTGAATTTTTCCATCAAGATTTTGTATATTTTTAAGTTTTAAAATCACATATCCTTTTGGATTTTTTTCAAAGTAATTTTTTAACCACGCAACATCATTTTCTGTTTGAAAATCTATTTTATTATCATAGTAATATATTAGACTATATCTTTTTCCAAAGTCGTATGATGCAAGTTTAACCTTGTCTTCTTTTGCTTTAAGTGCATATTTTATCAAATCGTTTTCACCAAAATTACACATAAAGTTGAATATCTGATTTGCAGAAATTATTGCAAGACCAACCATTATGATGATTTGTGTAATAAATACTGTTTTTCTGTGTTTAACAATCGCAGCAAATATAGCAGCCATAGGAAATACAGTAAGTAAAATAGCAATAGGAGCTCTGAACGTCGAAAAATCAACGTCAATATCACCACTTAAAAACATGCCTGTAAACAGAGAAACAATAGC
>JAEZIX010000114.1 GCA_023415935.1 Cyanobacteria bacterium OH_CDB_20
GCAGGAGCTTTCGCTAGAGGAACTAAATTTGAAATCGAAATCCCAGCTGAAGAAGGTATCACATTAACAGAACTTCCAGAAGTATCTGCTACAAATGGTATGACAGTTAAAGCTAGCTGGAAAACAAAAGGTACAGCTACTACAGCAGCAGTTATCGAAGTAGAAGTAACTAAAGCTTCTAAAGAAGCAGCAGAAATTACTATTGAAGATCTTGAAGTTAAAGTAGATAGAACTGTTCCAGAAGGTACATATGATGTTAAATTAACAGTATCTAACTTAAACGGTACATTAGAAGTAGAAGACTTCCTTGTAATCGGAACTCCAAATACAGAAGATTTAGCATCTAACGGTCTTGCTAGAGGTACATCTTCATTCGTAATTGGTGAATCTAAATACACAGTGAACGGTGTAGAAAAAACTATGGATGCTGCATCTTACATCCAAGATCCAGGTTACACAATGGTGCCAATGAGATATGTTGCAGAAGCATTCGGTGTTAAAGCTAGCGATATCTTATTCTCAAAAGGTGTAACAACAATCTTCGCTGGAAACAGAACTATCCAACTTACAAACGGTAGTGACGTAGCAGTAGTAAATGGTGCTCAAATTAAAATGTCTACAAAAGTAGCAATCAAAGAAGGTAGAACATACGCTCCTATCGGAGAAGTAGCTCAACTTCTTGGTATCCAAAAAGCTTGGGATGCTACATCTAAAACAGCTACATTTACAAATAAATAATAAATAGCCTTTAGTGAGAGCTATTTGATAAAATAAAGGACTTATTAATATTGATTCCTTCAATATTAATAAGTCCTTTTTATCTATATGTAGATTTACAGCTTTAACTATAATAATAAATAACTAATAAAAATAAGATTTAACTTAAGTATATAAAAATAAAATATTTCATTTATGTAACAAAATAAATGTTTATATTGCCTTTTAAAAATAATATGATATATTTTATTTAGATTATATATTTTAGTAATTTCATAATCTATAGAATATATTACAATGAAGTTACAAAAAAAGTTATTTTATTGACTTCGTATATTTCTATATATATAATCAATTATGAAATTAATTTAAAATATTAACTTTAGTATATTATTATAAAAGGGGGACGTTGAAATGAAATTACGTCAAAAATTAGCTGTTGTTTTAGCATCAGCAATGGTAGTAACAGCTGTTCCAGTTGTAACTATGGCTGCTTCTACAACAGCAGTATCAAAAACTATTACAGTTGCAAATGAAGATCCACTTGGTAGCGTGGCTCCAAAATTAAATATCACAGTAAAGGATAACGTTACATCAGGCACACAATTCTATATCACATTAGAAAATGCCAAATTTAATAAAACTGATGATGTTTATGATGTAATAACAGCTGATAAAGCTACAGTTACAGCAACAAGTGATACAGAAGCTACAGTAGTAGTTAATGGAGCACTTACAAAAGATCAAATAATCTCTATTTCTTTATCAACAGTAAAAGTTACAGGAGAAGCTAAAATCTCTGTAGATGGTAATGATACAGAAATTACTAGCACATCATCTCCACTTGTATTCGCAAACAAAAGCGATTCAAAAGCAGCAGTAACAGTTAAAGATGATACAAAATTCTACACAACTTCATCTGCTGGAGAAAAAGTTGGTACAATTGTTATCACAGAACAAGTTGCTGGTTCATTATTAAAAGATGCTGATGCAGATAGAACTATTGAAATCGAAATGGAACATAGTGACTTTGAATTTGTTTCAGGTACAGTAACACTTAAAGGTTCAAAAGGTTTCTCAGCTTATGGTTCAACTACTCTTGCAGGAACACTTGATAAAGATAAACAAACTCTTACTCTTGTACTTCCAAAAGTTACAAATGCAGCTGGTAAAGGTGTATGGGAAATCTCTGGCGTTAGAGTTAAATCTTTAGATAAATCACCAGAAACAGGTGACTTAAATGTATCAGTAGAAGGTAAAAATGATACAAAAGTAGAATACAAAGAAGTTAAAGTAGCTACAGTAGCAGAATATGGTACAGAGCTTACAGTAGCTGAAAAGAAAACTATCAAATCTGGTAAAGATGAGAAAGTTAAAATCACATACAAAGAAGTAACAGCTGATAGTACAGCTAAAGGTGAAGTAGAATTCACTCTTGACAAAGGATACTTTGAAAAAGAGAATCTTATTAAAGAATTAGGAATTACTTCTGATGACCTTATCTATAAAGATATGAAAGACAAAAAAGACGATGAACTTATCGGTTTCGTAATCAAAACAGCTGGTAAAGATTCAGATTTAGAAAAATTCATCGATGGTAAAGAACTTAAAGTTATCACTAAACTTGATACAGAAGGTGACATCACACTTTCTACATATGGTCGTTATGTAGAAGAACAAAAAGTGGTAGTAGCAGAAGCTAAACCAAACTTTACAATTAAAGCAGAAGCTATGACACTTAAAGTTGGTCAATCTAAACAAGTTGGTGGTAAATTAGTTATCACAGAAAATGAAAAAGGTGCATTCTCTAAAAATTCTGTAATCACACTTAACCTTGCAGATGAATATGGTATTTCTTTCACAGAATTACCAAAAGTAACAGTTGATGGTTCATCTAAAGTTAAAGTAGATTGGAAAAATGGTAAATCTACTACAAGTGCAATTGAAATTACATTAACAAAAGCATCTAAAGACGAACCAGCTACAATCACTGTTGAAGGTGTAGAAGTTAAAGTTGATAGAACAGTTCCACAAGGTACTTATGAATTAAAACTTGGCGTAAGTGATTACAAGGGAGAACTTAAATCTAAAGATTTCTTCGTAGTAGGAACACCTAACGTTGAAGAACTTGCTGCTAATGGTTTACCAAAAGGTAAAGCTACATTTGCTATTGGTAGTAAAGAATACACAGTAAATGATAAAGTAGCTACTATGGATGCTGCTGCATATATTCAAGATCCAGGTTACACAATGGTTCCAGTAAGATATGTTGCATCTGCATTCGGTGTATCTGAAAAAGATATCTTATTCTCAGCTGGTACAGCTACAATCTTTGCTGGTTCTAGAACAGTTCAACTTACAGCTGGTAGTGATGTTGCAATCGTAAATGGTGCATCTATCAAATTAGCTACAAAAGTAGTTGTTAAAGATGGTAGAACATATGCTCCAGTAGGTGAAGTTGCTAAAATTCTTGGTATCACACCTAACTGGGATGCAACAACTAAAGTTGCTACATTTGAAAACAAATAAT
>JAEZIX010000121.1 GCA_023415935.1 Cyanobacteria bacterium OH_CDB_20
GACTGACGTCCACTCTCATCTTTTTCTCTGAAAATAGAGGAAAAACATATTCAAGTTCATTTCCGTTTAGTATTACTTTTATTTTATCAACTGAACCTTTATTATCAATATTTAAAAAACCTTTTTGAGTATTTGTATAGAAAACCTGGTCCTGAGTGTTTTTACCGTCATTCGAATACATAATTACAGGGTTAGTAGCAAGTTTTATACCTGAATAATAGTGCTGCAAAATTTCATCAAACTTGTAGCCCCGCTTTGCCATACCGCCTGCTCCAAACTGACTCATACCAACCCCATGCCCGTAGCCGCCGCCTTGGAATTTAAACTCTAAATTGCCATTTTCGTCGATAGATTTTGTTATAACAAAATTTCCACTTGGAATTGCTTTTCCATCTTTTTTGAAAGCTCTTCTTATAACAAGTTCTTTTTCGAGATTAAAATTTCCTTTATCTGTAATAATTGTAAGGACTGCAATTTTACCTGATTCACCTCTTTTAGCGGCAACTATATCCTTAAGTTTGCCAAAGTCACACACGTTTTCTTTTGTGAGTTTTGGTTTTACAAAACCAGTTGTTGACTGTTCGACAAGAGTCTTTTTAAGCACTGTTTCAAGTTCATCAGCCTTCCAGCTTCTTTCCCACCTAAAATAAGATGAAGCGTTGTCAAATGTATCAGGGACTGTAGTATAAAAGGCTTTTACAGCTTCTTCTGAATCAAGTTTTGGTGTCTGAGGGTTATCAGGAACCGCCTTTAAATAATGGAGCGGTTTTGCAGGAAATATACCCGTGATAGGGTCAGAAAAAGCATTTTCATAACTTTCGGTGTAACCTCCTGCAGTTGAAGAATACAAAGCCAAAATAAGTTTGTCTTCGTTATCTAAAGCAACTATACCGTTTGTTTCTTTAATAGCTTGATTAGAAAGCTCTTTTTCTGTATTTGCTCCAAAATAAACCTGACACGCAACAGAATCACAAACATCATATTCTTTATAAAAAGTGGTTCTTGGCCTTAGTGCATAGTTTCTAGCAGCAACAGTCTGAGCTTTTAATGCCTCTATGCCGAAGTAAACAGGCATCTCATTGGGAACCACGCCTCTTAAGTAATTTTCAAGACTCAAAACATTTACAACTACAAACTGATTGCCTCTTTTTGCAAGTTCAAAAACTCCCCTATACAAAGCATCTTTACCGCCTCTTTTGAGCCCTTTTACATACAAAAGTCCGCCCTTTTGAGTCCTCACAATAACAGGACCTTCAAGACAGGTTTTTATTACTTCATCGCCTTTCATCACAGAAAAATAATTGTTCTCAAGTTTAACTTTAAGAACTGTATTTAAAGGAATATCGGGCAAAACCTCGCCGGTAGGCGCATCAATAAGCTCAAAATCGGATGTAGCGCTGATTTCAATATTATTATATACATATTTACTAAAATCATTCGTACTTATGCCGACTCGTATCGGCTTTTCTGAGTCTTGTGCGTGTACAATCGGTTGAAGTGCAATAAATAAGGTAATTATTAAAAATATATATAATTTTTTAAGCATGAATTTATTCTATTATAAAAAACGATAAAAGGCACAAAAAAATAGCTGCATATAAATAATTTTTGCAGCCATTTTTTTAAATTCATTATTAAATTCTAAATGTTAATCACCAACTTTTTGCTTATCAATAAGGTTTTGAAGTCTTTCCATTAACTCATCACCTTTTTCTTGAAGGTCAGATACGATATCTTCTGCCCTATCTTGGATTTCAGCAACAGTATTTTGCGCTTTATCACAAAGTTCTTTAGAGGTTTTCGACAACATATCTCTTGTTTCTTCGCCTGACTGAGGAGCTAATAATACTCCAATAAGTCCGCCTACGACTCCACCCACAACAAAGCCTGCTAAAAATTTTCCTACTGACATGTTTATTTTCTCCTTATTATTTCCTTCTAAATAATTTAAAACCCGACATAATTCCCTTTACAAAACCGCCGGAAATGTTTTTGAGCCCACATACTGCAAGCCCGCCTGTTCCCAAAACAAGAGAAAAAGCTTTTTTAATAGCATCAACCTGTTTGTCTGCTTGTTTTGCAATAGAGTTAACATTTTCGAGTGTTTCTTTAAGTTCTTTTAATGTAGGTTCTACCCCATTTTTTACAAGAATTGTAACTTCATTAACATTATTTATTAGCCTATCCGTATCAATAAATAGTTTTATTATAAAACCTGCTAATATAACCAAAAGTACAACAGTTACAGAAGCCAGAATCAAAATACTAATTTCAAAAGGTGTCATTAATGTACTCCTAGTTCATATCGTAATCTACAGATTCACGTTCCTTGGCTCTTGCAAGCTGTTTAGCCCTTATCATATTGCTGATTTTATTGTATTTTTTTTCAATCTTATATTTCATTACATCTATTGAAGTAAGCGCTTGTCTTTTCGCTTCATTAATTTCTGGAGTATGTTTATCCGCAAAATCAACAACCGCATCTTGTAAATCTTTTCTTGTTTCTTCACCTGATTTAGGGGCATACAAAACTCCGGCAATAACGCCGCCGACTATACCAACTAATAGTCCTAAACCAAAAACAACAGAATTATCTTCTCTTGACATTTATGCCTCCATTACTTTCTTTCCACCTAGTTTAACATATATTTGAGCAACTTGCAATTATACTAAAATATAGTATTTTGAAACTCATTTTTTTTTGATTAAAATATTAAAATCTTAACAGTTTTTTTGAGTGCTGATGAATAGAATAATTTATACAAGTTTAATTTTAATAGGCCTTTTATTGTGCAAAGCACCTGCTTTTGCAATAGGAGAAGTTGAATCCACAAGAAAGCATATAAATCAATCTGAAAATCAGACAATTCAGCTTAACACTCAATCCATAAAGATAGAAAAAAACCAGGCGATAGAAGATATAGAAAAACCTCATGTTGCGTTGGAGTGTCTCGAAAAATTCCACAAAGGGTACACTTTCGAAGAAGGGCCTATTAATTATTTCAAAATGGGTATTTTATATGGGGATGAAACCCACATTTTTAAAGAAGACGGGCACACTCTGGGTTCAAGATTTTCTCTTCCTGTTTTTGAAATTTA
>JAEZIX010000048.1 GCA_023415935.1 Cyanobacteria bacterium OH_CDB_20
AATTTAGGCATTTGTCTGTAAGAAGGCATTTGACCACCTTCAAAACCTCTTTTTGAAGATCTTCCTGATCTTTGACCTTCGCCGTTGTGGCCGCGGCAACTTGTTTTACCGTGTCCTGAAGCTCTGCCTCTGCCGACTTTTTTTGTTCTGTGAGTTGCACCTTCAGCAGGTTTCAAGTCTTCTAAAGTTATTCTTTCTGACATTTTTATAATACCTTTCATAAATTTAGTTATTTTACGATTTCTACTAAGTGAGGAACAGCATTAACCATTCCCAAGATAGTAGGAGATGCTACGTGTTCTACAACACTGTTTGTTTTTTTAAGTCCTAGAGCTCTAACAACTTTGATTTGAGCTTTTGTTGAACCAATTAAACTTTTTACAAGTTTAATTTGGATTTTTTCTGATTTATTAGCCATAGTTTATATTTCCTTTTAGTTAAGCATTTCTTTTAAAGTGATACCACGTTTTTTAGCAACGTCATTGAATGATTTCAATGATTTAAGCGCTACTAAAGTTGCATTTGCTGCATTAAGAGGTGATTTAGAACCTAATGATTTACTCAAAATGTTTTCAATACCGCCAAGTTCAAGTACTGCACGAACAGCACCACCTGCGATTACCCCTGTACCTTGTGAAGCTGGTCTTAACATTACGCTACCTGCTCCGGATACCCCTGTAATAGGGTGTGGGATTGTTGTTTTGAATATTGGAACAGTGATTAGATTTTTTCTGCCATCAGCAACTGCTTTTTGGATAGCTATAATAACTTCAGATGCTTTTGCGCAGCCAACACCAACTTGTCCGTTTTTGTTACCTACAACAACGATAGCTCTGAAACTTAGTTTTTTACCACCTTTTACAACTTTTGTAACCCTTCTGATTTGGATTACTTGCTCTTTCCACTCACTTTGAGGAGCTTCTTCTTTTGTTTCAATCTTTTTTCTGGATTTTTTAGTTTTAGTTTCTTCCACTTTTATTACCTTTCATTTAAGTAAAATAATTCTTAGTTTGTAGTGAATTGCTATTGCAAACACTTTATTTAACTCTTTTAAATTTTGAAAACACGACTAATTGGGCAACTTTTGCCTTATTCATGTTATGTGAGAGTTTTAAATTTTTCTGACAAAATTATCGTACAACATAAAAAAAATATTGCAATAGCCTGCCAGGACTTATGTAAACCTTCTTTAAGCTAACTCTTATGCTAAAATTAAAAGGTTTCTCCTTTATCTCTATATGTTTCATTTTGTGGTACAGAATTTACAGAAAGCCCTAGTTCTTTTGATTTTTTCGTGAATAAATCATAGAGTTTATAATAATAGTCTGGTATTTGGCCTACTGTACTTTTTCTATGGTCAATATCGAGTTGAACTCTTTTTATTCCAATCTCGTTTGCTAGATTTAAAAACTTGAATAATTCTTCTTCATTATCATTAATTCCTTTGATAAGAATATATTTAAGAATTATGTTATTTGCTGCGAGCGGTGATTTTTCCCTATATCTTTTTAGATTTTTTGCAACCTGATTAAACTTATCAACTCTTTTTAGTTTTTTATAAGTTTCTCTTGTTCCAGAATCGATTGATGTAGTTATTTCGCAAAGGTCTTTTTCTATAAGTTCTTCAAATTCTTTGCTGTAATCAATACAAGAAGATAATATTGTAATTTTTTTCTTTAAAATATTTTTTAGAAGTTTAATAATATCTTTGAATTCATTTAGTACAGTACATTCGCCGCCTGTTATGAAAATTGTTGAATATTCGTTTATAAGCCCCTTTTTTATAAGTTCTTTTATATGAGGAAGTACGTCATAGTATGGGCTTTTCTTTTTAAATATTGAATGTTTGCCTTTTGTAATGTGAGAATAAACACAGTAAACACAACCGCAGTTGCAGTGACGCCAGTTCGAAATAAATAATGTGTCAATTGAATCCAGATTTTTTTCATTTTCTTTAGAGTCATCAGGGATTTCTTTTATTTGATAACAGTTCATACAAAAATCAGGTATTTCACCCTTATTAAATAATTCAATGATTTCTTTTCTTTTTTTGATTTGGGCATCAATATCAAGTTTTGTGCGTTTCTCCAACTTTTGTAATAATGGCCCAATGCAATTTGATTGACAACATTTTGCACCTTCTGGTTCAAAACTCAAGCCGTTATGAATGTATGGACAAGTATATTTCATTTTACTCCACGTCAATGATTTGAGGATTTTTAGATTCTTCTTCTGATGCATTATTACCAAGTTTTAGGTAATTTGTTTCTTCCCAACGAAGGTCTATATATTTAATTTTACTTTTAAAACTTTTAATTTGAGGCAATATAGCGCTTATTGCTCTTATTCTTTTGAAAACAGAAGGGTCTGTATCGCCGATTCTCAATTTTATTGTATCTAGTTGAACGTAGGCATCTTTAGGGTTTCTTAAGTCGAGGTACTTTACGTTTTCGCCTGAAAGTTGCTCTATTTCATGTGTTAAACGCTCTAATGTTTTCACTTTTGATTCTGTCCAGTGTGTGTAATCATCACCTTTTATGCCGTATGTTAGAACCAAAATAGTATCAAATTTTTTCTTAAATGGCAGATATTCTCTTCCAATTAACTTGCCACCTTCGGTGAAAAATGCAATTGGAGGAACTGTTTCAGATGGAGCGATTACCAGAATAGGTTTTCTTTCTTCAACCATTATTCTGAATCTTCCTGGGAACCAAAACCTTCTTATATAAACACGTTTTATTGTATCTATTTTAAGAATTTCTTCTTCCATAGGTTTTGTATCAACAAGGTATATCGGTTTATTTTGAAATTCAGCTTTTCTCATTGAGCTAAGAATTTTATAATCCGGAGTAATCTCATTTCCAATTATTTGTAATGCCTGATTGTTAGGCGTTTTAAAGACATTTTTGTCGACATACCAGTGAGAAGTTTTTACCAGTTTTACAGTAAGGAAAAGTATTGCAATAACTATTATAAAACGTAGAAGAGCAAACCAACGGCAAAGAGCAAGCTGTTTTCTTCTTTTTACTCTTTCTTCCTGATTTGATTTAATCCTGTCCGCTAACGTTTTGTTTTCATCCATCTTTTATCTGTTTAAACCCGCGTTATTTAAGATTATAAGTACAAGTTCATCGTAGCTTATTCCCATAGCTTTTGCCTGAGCAGGGAGGTCACTTAGATCTGTCATTCCTGGGCTTGTGTTCACTTCAAGCACGTATGGGATGTCTGTTATAAGAAAATCTACTCTGCTCAATCCGTTGCAAGCGCACGCATTGTGAGATTTTATAGCAATTTCTTTTACTTTCTTTGTCATATCTTCAGGCAATTCTGCAGGAAGTATAAATTGTGTTAATCCTTCTGTATATTTTGCTTCGTAGTCATACCATTCGGTTTTTGTCCTGAATTCAAGTATTTCAGTAGCAAATGTTTCGCCTTCATTGTCTAAAACGCCTACTGTTGCACAAATACCAACAATAAACTCTTCTATCATAACGTCTTGTTTGCACTCTAGAGACTTGTTGTATAAAGTTTCCAGTTCTGATTCAGTTTCAACTTTATACATTCCGATACTTGAACCTTCTGAAACAGGTTTAAGCATTAAAGGATATTTTAAACCTTTAACTTTTTCTTTAACGTCTTCTCCTTGTTTTACCAAGACTGACTTTATCAAAGGTATATCATAGTTTTTGAGAATATTTTTTGTATATTCTTTATTCATGCAGGCTGAACTTGAAAAAACTCCGCAGCCTGTATATTCAATTCCTAATATTTCTAAAAGTCCTTGAATACAGCCATCTTCTCCATATTTTCCGTGGAGTGCATTGTATGCAACTTCTATTTTTAGCTCTTTTAGTTTTTCTGCGATATTTCTATCTACGTCAATCATTTCGACATTTTTGTAGCCTAATCTTTTTATAGACTCATAAACATTTTTGCCTGAGCGGAGCGAAACTTCTCTTTCATTTGACATTCCGCCGCATAAAACGCCTATCCTTGTGTTTTCGCCATATCTTTTGTTATAGTTTGCCATATTTCTTCTTCTTCTTTTGTCATCTTCCCTAAGTATTTTAATTCTGATTTTAATTCAATCGTATATTTGTCTTTGACTACATTATACATTTTGTACATCAAATTGAGAATATCTTCTGATGTTGCATTGTCATCATTTACGATAAAGTTTGCATGGTTTTCCCAAACTTTCGCACCACCTACTTTTAGGTCCTTTGCTCCTGCTAAATCTAAGAGTCTTCCCGCTGAATCATTAGCAGGATTTTTAAAGGTACTTCCTGCGTTTGGCAGGCTTAAAGTAGGTTGTCTTAGTTTTCTGAATTCTAAATTTCTTTGCATTATTTCATCAATAACAGCTTGTTCTTGTTTTTGAAGCTCAAAGACTGCGCTTAGTACTACATAGTCTTTTTTTGCAAGTACTGATTTTCTATATGAAAATTCCATCTCTTTTTTTGTAAGTTTTAATATTTTTTTACTTTTTCTATCAAAAACTTCAGACTCAACAAAAGCAGCAGCAGTTTCTTGATTATGAGCGCCAGCATTCATATAAACCATTCCGCCTATAGTACCCGGAAAACCTATCATAAATTCAAAACCTGATAATCCTTGTTCTTGAGCCTTCTGTGAAATAAAAGGACCTTTCACTCCGCAATCAGCATTTACTGTTGTCTCATTAAAAGAGTAATTATTCATTTTTGTTGTAATAATTAGTTCCTCGTCAATTCCATTTGAGGAAACTATTGTATTAGAACAATTTCCAAGAACTATTGCATTGGGATTGTTCATTAGAAGTTTTATAAGCTCTTCTTTATTTTTAGGAAAATAAACGATTTTAGCTATACCACCAACTTTAAAGGAGGTATGGTTTTTCATTGAAACATTTTCTTGAAATTCTATTTGCATAAATTTATTTGAGCCTCATAGCTTTCTTTTAAATATCCGCCGATTTTTGTAATATCGCCTGCACCAAGTGTTAAAACTATATCATTTGGTTGTAATGTTTTTATTATCTGAGTTGCTGCTTCTTTTATTGAGCCTTTTACACTGATTGCATCTTTGTGTTTTATTTCATTTGCGAAATTTTCTGACGTTACTCCTTTGATTTCGTCTTCAGAAGCTGCATAAACATCTACAACAATTAGTTTATCAGCTTTTTCAAAACTTGTCATAAAATCTTTCCAAAGAGATTTTAATCTTGTATATCTATGAGGTTGAAATATTGCTACTAGTCTTCTGTCTGTTGCTTTTCTTGCGCTTTCAATTGTTGCTTTTATCTCGCTCGGATGATGAGCATAATCGTCAATTATTTTAATATTATTAAATTCTTCAATTAATTGAAATCTTCTTCCCATTCCTGTAAAGTTTTTGAATTCTTTTGAAATTTTATCAGGTGAAATATTTGCCTCTGTTAATGCTGCAAATACAGCAAGTGCGTTATAAACATTGTGTTCACCAGGAACTGAAAGCTCAATATTTGCAATTACTTTATCATTTTTTAATATGTTGAATTTAGAGCCGAAGTCAATGTATTCAATATTTTTTGCCGTATAATCTGCATTTTTTAATCCGAAAGTAATGAATTTTTTATCAGGATTTGCTTCAATAAGTTTTCTGTTGCCTTCATTATCTATATTTATAATATTTTTAGCAGTTTCTTTTAAGCCACCCATGTATTTATTAAAAGTATTTAGTAAGTCTTCAAAACCATTTGTATAAAAATCAAGGTGGTCTTCTTCAAGATTGTTAATAACATTAATATCAGGGCTGTATTTTAAAATTGTTCCGTCTGATTCATCGAGTTCAGCTATAAAATAATTGTCAGAGGCATATTTCGCGTTTGTGTTTATTTCAGGAATGAATCCTCCAACAACATATGAAGGTTTGAGACCGGTCTTTTCTAAAATATATGAACATAGCCCGCTAGTTGTCGTTTTGCCGTGAGTGCCTGCAAAACCTATAAACAATGATGCATCTCTTTCTGAGAACTTGTTTGCTATATATTGCAAAAGATCTGAGCGATGTAATATCGGTAAACCAAGCGATTTTGCTTTTTGTATCTCAGGGTTAGACTCTCTTATCGCTGTACTTGCAACTATTTTAGGATAACCTACGATATTATCTTCAGAATGTCCTATATATATTTTAGCTCCAAGTTTTTCGAGTGCTTTAGTGTATTTACTCTCTTGAATGTCAGAACCCGTTACTTTATATCCGTTTTCAAGCAGATATTTTGCAAGTCCGCTCATTCCTACTCCGCCAATTGCGATAAAATGAAAATAATTATTTTCTACGCTTACCATATGTATTTACCTTTAGATACTATTTCCTTTATATAATATTTTAGTACAAAAACATGTAAAATATTTAACAAAAATATCCATTGTTTGTATTGTTGTCTATTTTTTGAAAAAATAGTACAATAAGTTGTCTAGTTAGTCGAATTTATGTGAAAAAGAGGTATATAATATGAAATTACATATGCAAATACTCATTGCTTTGGGGCTGGGAATTAAGCGAAACGGACATATTTTCTTTGGTTTAATTGCAGGTATTGTCTTAGGAATTATTATTCACGCACAAAGCTCTACAGCAGGTGTTATCGATA
This sequence comes from Cyanobacteria bacterium OH_CDB_20, assembly GCA_023415935.1. Lineage (GTDB taxonomy): Bacteria > Cyanobacteriota > Vampirovibrionia > Gastranaerophilales > Gastranaerophilaceae > JAEZIX01. Next base: position 6,614 of record JAEZIX010000048.1, read on the forward strand.
ACCACGTTTTGTCTGTACTTGTTAAAGTGCTTGATATAATCGGGCAAGCTTTTATAAGGCTTATTCAGATGGTTGTAATCCCATTGGTTTGTAGTGCCATTATTGTTGGTATTTCAAGCATGGGTGATAACAAACAAATTGGTAAATTCGGTACTAAGATGATTCTCTATTACGGTATAATCACTGTATTAGCTGTTGTAATCGGTGCTGTTCTTGCTCTTGGAATTCAACCTGGAGTTGGTGTTCAAGAATTTATAAATAAGGCTTCTGCTGTTGAAATACAAGCTCAAGTTCACCATGCGATAATTGAACAAAGAGGCAATATCGGAAGTATATTCTTAAATCTTATCCCTCAAAACCCTATTGAATCAATATCTAAAGGGGATATGATTCCTACAATATTATTCATATTAGTATTTGCAATAGCTCTTGCTAAGATAGGCGAAATAAATAGACCGGTTGTTTCTTTCTTTGAAACAGTTTTTGCTTCAACAATGAAAGTCACAGACTGGATTATGTATTTGGCTGCTCCCGGTATATTTGCACTTACAGCGGTGGCGGTTTCCTCGTTTGGGGTGTCGATATTTAACAGTATCTCTAAGTTCTTCCTGGTGCTATTAATAGGTTTTGGTTTACAGCTTTTTGTTGTTTATCCAATGCTAATGAAAATATTCAGTAAAGTGCCTATTTTAACATTCTATACTGCTATTACAGAAGCTATGATGGTTGCTTTTGGTACTGCATCAAGTTCAGCAACATTACCTCTAACAATTGCATGTTGCGAAAAACGTGGTATCTCTCATAAAGTTTGTAGTTTTGTACTTCCATTGGGTGCAACTTTAAATATGGATGCAACAGCACTTTTCCAAGTTGTTGCCGTGTTATTCTTGACGCAGGCTTATGGTGTTGTCCTTGAACCTATCCAAATTCTACAGATTATGGTACTAGCAATTGTTGCATCAAGTACTTGCGCAGGTATTCCAGGTGCTGGCTTAATTACAATCGCACTTGTTTTAAATGGCTTAGGACTTACTCCTCATCAGCTTGTTGAAGGGTTTGCGTTCTTGTTTGCTATTGAAAGACTTATCGATATGATTAGAACAATGATTAACGTTACAAGTGATGCGGTTGTAGCTGCAGTAATTGCCGACAATGAAAACGAAATTAACTATGACTTGTTAAATAATCCTGATTCTTACAAGGAAATTATATAGTATAATAAAATTAAAAACTGAAAGAGGCTTTATTATAAGGCCTCTTTTATAATATAAAGGTAAATTATGAATCCAAAAGGTTGTTATTTTTTAGAACATGGAATATCCTTTGAGCGCAATCATGTTTATGATTGCTGCATTACACACGGTTCTGATCAACGTGGGATGCCTTTATTAATTGAAAACTATAACGGAGAATCTATTGACTGGGATAAAATATTTGAAATAAAAGAAGAGCGTATAAAAAGGCAAAAAGAAAAGACAATTTTTGAGTGTGAAGGATGCGCTTTTCTTAGAGATTACGAATTTTCTAGTGAAAAATATATTTCAAACATAGCAATAAATAACGTAAAACTTTGCAATGCAAAATGTATTTATTGTTCAGATGAATTCAGAAATGTTAAACATTCATACCCCCTTTATCCCGTTATTAAAGACTTGGTTGATAGAAACCTTTTTAGAGCAGAAAGTGAAATAACAATCCAAGGCGGTGAACCGACATTAATGCAAGACTTTGATAATCTTGTTGACCTGTTTATTTCTCAAAATGCAAACATAAGAGTTCATACTTCGGGCATTAAATACAGTAAATCATTAGAAAATGCACTCTCTCAGGGACAAACAATGATTGTTGTTTCAATAGATTCAGGAACAAGAGAGCTTTATAACAAAATTAAATTTGTAGATAAGTTTGATGTTGTTTGCGAAAATTTGAAAAAATATATAAGTGTACTTAAGCCAGAAAACAAAGAGAATATTCGCTTAAAATATGTAATTACACCCGGTTATAATGATTCTATTGAAGATATAGATAGCTGGTATGAGCTTATTCAAAAGCTTGGAATAAAATACGTTGCTTTTGATATCGAAGTAAAATATGCTAATCAAAATGACCAAAAGCACGTTTCTCCTCATATTTATATGCTGGTTGATTATATGAGATATAAAGCAGAAAAACTCCAAATTAAATATGATATATATAGTTTTTTAAGTTATGTGCTTAATGAGAGAAAATGTTTTAGATACAAAAATCTTCTAAAAATAAAGTCCTTATACAAACTTATTGTATCTTTTTATCGATTAACAAACTTGCATAAGAACTTTAAATATGCTCTTCCGACTAATAATATGATTGAAAAATAATTTGTAGAATTAGTCGATTAAAACTTGTTGAATTTCAACATCAGGTTTTCCTAGAACTCTGACAAGTTCTAAAACTGACGCTTTCATCTGGCAACGTTGAGATGTACCGTTGAAAAAGTCTGCATAAAAGCATCCTTCGCAAACACATCCTCTTTTATAGCATTCAAGTGCTGTTGTAGTCCAACGTCTAACTGCTATAGCTCTCCCCATATCTCTGCTTCTTAGCACTGTCACTCCTCCAAAAAAAATATTTCCCCAAGTTTAAATAAAACCGTTTTGGTTTTAAATCCCCTATTGCAAGATTCCCTCACTTGCAATCTTTTGTTTAACTTAATATTAATTATATCTTTTAAGCATTCATTTTCAAGGTTAATGTTAAGAGATTATTACATTAATATACATAGTTCGTAGATGCTTGTAATTAAAGCGTTTTGCAAAAAAATAATCGTACAGATTCTGTGATTTGCACGATTATTTTTGAATTACAGCGGCATGTATCCATGCTTAAAACTTTTAAATATTGGCTTTGATTTAGGTTATAGCTCCTAGATTTGCGCCTTTTACGTTTTTGGCATATTTTTTGAGTATTCCTTTAAGTTCTTTTTGTTGAGGCTGTATGAATTCTGATTTTCGCTTGCTTATTTCTCCTTCAGTAACCTCAAGTTCAAGTTTTCTGTTTGGAATATCTATTTTAATGGCATCTCCATCTTTTACAAGCCCAATTATTCCTCCATCAGCAGCTTCTGGCGCAATGTGTCCTATACAAAGCCCTCTTGTTCCTCCTGAGAATCTTCCGTCAGTTAGAAGTGCAACTTTCTTTCCCAAACCTTTTCCTACGATTAAAGAAGTTGGTGCAAGCATTTCACGCATTCCGGGTCCGCCCTTTGGACCTTCGTATGTAATTACAACTACATCACCTGCTACAACTTTGTCAGTTTCAATAGCTTCCATCGCAGCTTCTTCTGATGTATAAACTTTAGCCTTTCCTTCGAAAGTAAGGCATTCTTTATCAACACCTGAGATTTTAACAACGGCACCTAATGGGGCTAGATTTCCGTATAAAACTGCTAATCCAGGGTTCGATGTAATAGGGTTGTTTAAAGGCTTTATAACTTCATTGTCTACCCAAGCCATTTTTGCGATTTCTTCTGTTGTTATGCCACAAACATTCTTTGTATCTTTCATTTCAGGAGTATTGCCATAAATTGTTTTTATAACGCCAGGAATCCCTCCTGCGTTGTCTAAATCAGTCATCGTTAGAGTCGAAGAAGGGTCAAGTTTTATTATTTGAGGAATTTTATTGCTAAGCTCACTAAAATCATCAAGGGTTATATCAACATCAGCAGAATTTGCAATCGCAAGAAGATGCAGGATAGAGTTTGTTGATCCGCCAAGAGCTAAATCCGCAATAATTGCGTTTCTGATTGAATCTTTTGTAATTATATCAAGCGGTTTTATGTCTTCTTTAACCATTTTTACAATTTCTATACCGCTGTCGAATGCGATTCTTTTCTTTTTTGCGCTAACTGACGAAGCTGTTGCGCAAAATGGCAGACTCATTCCCATAACTTCAGTTAAGCAAGCCATGGTGTTTGCCGTATATAAGCCCTGACAAGAACCTGAACCCGGACAGCAGTTTTCTTCAAGTTCGTGGAGTTTTTCTTCTGTAATCTCTCCATTTCGAAGTTTTCCTATTGCTTCAAAAGAACCTCTTATGAATGTTAATGCTTCATTTTTACAGTTTCCTTCAAGCATTGGGCCAGCTGTAACAACTATGCAAGGTATATTTAATCTTGAAGCCGCAATAATCATGCCCGGCGTTATCTTGTCGCAATTTGTTAAAAGTACTAGTCCGTCGAGCTGATGGGCTGATGCTACTGTCTCGACGCAATCAGCAATTAAATCTCTTGAAGGAAGGGAATATTTCATCCCTGAATGCCCCATCGCAATGCCGTCACAGACAGCTGGAACACCAAATATAAATGACTGCCCCCCGCCAGAATGGATACCTTTTTCGATATGTCTTTCTAGTTCTCGCATATTAACGTGGCCCGGTACAAGCTCCGAAAATGCACTAGCAATACCTATAAAAGGTTTATCTATATTCTTTTTTGAAAGACCTGTTCCATATAACAACGCTCTATGAGGCGCTTTATTAATTCCTTTTTTTATATTATCACTTCTCATTTTTTTCCTTTCAGAAATATTCTATATCCCTCTTATAATACTCTTCTAGAGTGTAGTTGACAACTTTTTAAAAATGTTTATTATTAAGAAATGTTGCAATAATATATAAAAAATATCTATAAAATAGCAATAAATTATATCACGATAACTTTATATAAGTACGAGAGAGATAAACAAAAAACACGAGAGAGCAAGCCTTACCACATACTAGAGAGAATAATCAGAGAGAGATATAAAAAATTTAAAACCAACCCCTACCTTACCTACCCTATTTCCCACACTATACCCTTACACAAAAATTTTACACGAGGAATTATTAAAAAAATTCCAGGAACTTTCAAAAAGTTCCTTTTTTTTTGCGAAAATAATTTATTTCATCATATTTATTTTCTTTGTTCAAGTTTTTTAAGTCTTGTATTTATAGAGCTTAGCTCTTTTTGTATTCTATCATTTTGTGATTTTATGACTTTATTTTCGGATTTTAATTTTGCATTTTCAATTTCTAATATCTTTATCTTTTTCTCAAGAACTATTATTCTGTTAAGATTCGATATAACTTTTGCGTAAAGTTCTTTAACAGCCTCAATGATGATAGGACTAAATTTGCTGTAATCTAGATTCTTATAACCACTCTTATCCGTAAATATAAGCTCAGGAAATATTTTTTCAACATCTTGAGCAATTAAGCCAATTTGTTTCTCATTGTTGAAAGGTTTGTTAGGAAATTCTTTTTTACGCCAATAGTAAGTTACTCCTTGAAGTTTTAGCATTTTTTCAAGAGAACCTTTTAAAGGAGTAATATCCTTTTTCCACCTTTTGTCGGAAGAAGTGTATCCTCCTGCTGCCCAAACGGCAGCACCACTATTGTATACTGTCAAAAGACTTGCTTGTCTGTATGAAATTGCTGTATATCCTGCAGCAGCACCTGTATTGTTAAAAAGAAACCCACTGTCAGCTCCACCATCGAAACTCATATCACATGTGGTTGCGGATGTACAAGGACCTAGATATGTTGTTCCAAATGAGCCGCCTAAGTTACCTATTAGCGTATTGTTTATTGTTACAGTTCTATTTGCAAAATCGCCACCGATTAATGGATCATCTCTTGTCGCAACATCAATATATAATCTACTGCTAAGGCCGCTATTAGCTGCTGTTGGTCCACTCCAAGCTCCTATGCAGATATTACTGCTGCCTGTTGTTACTTGGTCGCAAGACCTGAGTCCGAGAGATGTATTAGATCCACCTGTAGTATTTGATATCAAAGAAGCATGTCCTAATGCTGTGTTCCAAATTCCAGTGGTGTTAACGTTTAGTGAAACATCCCCCACCGCTGTATTATATGTTCCTCTGTTATTACTTAGAGCATTATTACCTATTGCAACATTTTGGCTATTTGTAAATGTTGCATCTTGATAGTTTGCAATTTTCATGGCATTTACGCCAATAGCTATGTTGTTTGCGCCTCTTTCGTTTAACCACAATGCATGAGAGCCTATTGCTGTATTATAAGGCTGTATGTTGTGTTTTAGTGCTTGTGCTCCTACTGCTGTATTTTCTGATCCTGTTGTATTCAGCATAAGTGTAGAAGTACCTACTGCTACATTTGAAGCTCCAGATATATTTGCTCTCAGAGAGTTTACACCCGCTGCTACATTTCCATATCCGGTTGTGTTTGTAATTAGAGAATTTGAACCAATTGCGATATTTCTTGCCCCTGTAGTGTTTGAGAATAAAGTGCCAAAACCTAGAGTTGTATTTAAAGAACCTCGGTCATTAACTCCTGAGTCAACAGTATCTTCATTTATAGGAGTTGCTATTGTTGAATCAATTACAGTAGGAATAGTTGAATTCATTGAACTTGAACCAATCGCTGAATTCCCCCATTGGTCAAAAGATATTTTACCTAGTGGTACAACGGTTGTTCCTGATCGTTGGAAGAACGAGAGTAAAGGTCTTCTTATTGAATATCTGAGTACTTGATCGGTTAAAGAGGCATTATCAGCTGCTGTAATCAATGATAATCTTGCCCCAAGAGCACTATCTGGAACTGAGTGTCCACCAATGACTGCTGATTGCCCGTCTTTAATTCCCCAGTAGATATTAGCAGTTGGAGTACCTGTGGTTGTATAAGTATAATTCCATATTTTATCAGGTGTAGCTTGCCTTTTGGATACAACAGGGACTACAGCTGCAAGAATTAAACTCACAATCAAGAGCGTAATCATTGCTTCTGCGAGTGAGAAACCTTGTTTAATATTTTTTTTACTTAAATAACTCATTTTATACATATTCATTTTAAAAAAAGTCTATCTTATACACTTTATTATAATATGAAATCCTTGAAAAATTCAAAAATAAATATATTATTGAATATTATTTAGCATTACTTTACAAGTATAAAATGAGAGCAGATATAAATAATATTCTGCAATTTTTCTTAATTATAAAATTTTATTATGTTTATCTTATAATTCTATTATGAAAAAGAAAATTACAATTTTAGGTTCGACAGGTTCTATTGGAACTCAAGCGCTTGAAGTTATCGCAGAACTTCAAGATAAGTTTGAGATTGTTGCTCTATCAGCAGGTGACAATGTCGAATTACTATCAAAACAAATTCAAAAATTCAATCCTCAAAAGGTTTGTGTTAAATCAGAAGCTGGATTGAATAATTTAAGTAAATTATTTCCTGATTTAAACATTGTTTATGGTACAGAAGGATTGAATGAACTATGTTCAGACAAATCTAATGATATAATTCTTGTTTCTGTATCAGGTAAAATTGGTTTAAAGCCTACTATTACAGCTATTAATAATGGTATAGATATTGCTCTTGCAAACAAGGAAACGCTTGTTATGGCAGGCGATATCGTAATGAATCTTGCGAAAGAAAAAGGGGTTAAAATTCTTCCTGTAGATAGCGAGCATTCAGCTATATTTCAGTGTTTGAACCCTGAACAAAAGATTAAAAGACTAATTATCACTGCGTCTGGTGGACCTTTTAGAAATTCATCAATAGAAGATATTAAAAAAGCGACAGTAAAAGAAGCCCTTGCTCATCCAAGGTGGAATATGGGTCAGAAAATCACAGTTGATTCTTCAACGCTTATGAATAAAGGACTTGAAGTCATCGAGGCACATCACTTGTTTGGAGTTAGTTACGATGAAATAAGAGTTGTAACTCACCCCCAAAGCATTGTGCATAGTGCAGTTGAGTACGTTGACGGTAGTGTTATTGCACAAATGGGCGTACCAAGCATGCATATTCCTATTCAGTACGCTATTACTTATCCTGAAAGAGTTGAAGGTGTAAAAACTGACAGTTTTGACTTTGTTATGGCTTCTAGACTTGATTTTGAAGAACCTGATTTTGAGAAGTTTCCTTGTTTAAAACTTGCTTTTGAAGCTGGTAAAAAAGGTAAAACATATCCGGTTGTTCTCAACGCTGCAAATGAAGAAGCTGTTTTTGCATTTTTAGAAGGAAAAATATCATTGTATGACATATATTTAATTACAAAAAAAATGACAGATGCCCATGTTCCTATTGAAAATGCTACATTAGACGACATTTTAGCTCTTGATGAAAAAATCAGAAAGCAAACAAGAGAAATTTTTGCATCTTGTTAAAATGACTGAAAACTTGATATAATAAGCTTGAGTTAGAATAGTAAGGCGCATTATGAAAATATTGGTTTTAAACGGTCCGAATTTGAATCTCTTAGGTACAAGAGAACCTGATAAATACGGAACTATGACACTTGATGATATAAAAAAGTTTGTTTTTGCTGAAGCAGAAAAACTTGGTATTGAAGTTGATTTTTATCAATCCAATATTGAAGGCGAACTTGTTACTAAAATCCAAGAATCAAAAGGTGTTTTTGATGGAATTGTTATAAACCCTGCAGCCTACACTCACACAAGTGTTGCAATAAGAGACGCGTTTTTAGCTGTTCAAATTCCTGCTGTTGAAATCCACCTTTCAAATGTTCATGCAAGAGAAGAATTTAGAAAAACATCAATGATAGCTCCTGTTTGTATAGGTCAAATAACAGGTTTTCAGGCTAATAGCTATAAACTTGGTCTAATCGCTATAAAAGATTACTTGTCATAAATATAAGTTGATTATTTGTACAAGGTTTTTAAACTCTTCCGTAGATATCTTCTAATCTTTCGATGTCATTTTCATCAAGAATATCACCTTTTTGAACCTCTAATATTTTCAAAGGCTCTTTATAAGGATTTTGAAGTGAGTGAACTTCTTCTATTGCAAGATCAATGCTTTCGCCGGGATTTAGTTCGTATTCATAATAGCCTTTTATAACTTTTGCTTTTCCTTCTAAAACAACCCAGTGTTCGCTTCTATGGTGGTGAAGTTGAAGACTTAATTTGCCGCCTGCATTAACAACTATACACTTAGTTAAGAAACCATCTCCTTCTTGTAGAACGGTATAGTATCCCCAAGGTCTATAAACTGTCTTGTGAATTTTATGAACCTGTTCATCTTCATTTTTAAGTTTTTCATATATTTTTTTAACGTCTTGGACTTTTCCTCTGTCGCAAACAAGAAGGGCATCTTCTGTTTCAACAACAATTGTATTTGTAAGCCCTGCAGTAGTAACAAGTTTTGATGTTGAATAGATTAATGAGTCTTTTGAATCAATATCTATTACATTGCCTTGAATGTAGTTTCCGTTGGCATCTTTGTCTGAAACATCATATATAGCTTCCCATGAGCCAAGGTCATACCAGTAGCAGTTTAGAGGAAGTAGTGCAAGTTTTTTGCTCTTTTCCATAAGTGCGTAGTCGATTGATATATCAGGAATTTTGTCAAAATCTTGATATGAAATTGTTGGTGATGTTTCATTCAATTCAGCAGAATCAATAGATTTATATATATCAGGGCTGTGTTTTTTAAGCTCTGCCATAAACACAGATGCTTTGAACATATATATACCGCTGTTCCATAAGTATTTACCAGATTTTACAAGTTTTTCTGCCTCTTCAAAATCAGGTTTTTCAATAAATTCAGCTACTTTTAGAGCATCTTCATCTACATCTTGAATTTTTTTGTCTTTTTTAGTTTTTATGTAGCCTAAGCCAATATCAGGTTTTTGAGGAGTTACACCGAATGTAACTATATATCCTTCTTCTGCAAGTTTTTGTGCTTTATCAATCGCTTTAAAGAAAGGTTTTTCGTCTAAAATCAATTGGTCAGAGGCAACAACAAGGATTAAAGGATCTTTTGCTTTTGATTTTTGTGAGGTTAAAAATTTTACAGCTAGAGCGATTGCAGGCGCTGTATTTTTGCTTACAGGTTCAGTAATAATTTTGTAGTCACCTTTTCTGCAAAATTTATCTTTAAGCTCTTTTAATTGTTCTTTTACGATAGGTTCATGTTTAATATTTGTCACGCTAATTATATCTTTGTCATCAAAATTATTAACAAGCCTTAAAAACGTTGATTGAAAAAGAGTGTAATCCCCATTCATTTTCAAAAGCTGTTTAGGGTGCATTTCTCTACTTAATGGCCACAATCTTGAACCAGAACCGCCCGCTAGAATAACAGAATATAATTTAGACATGTAAAATCCTCAATCTCACTCATTTATTACACTAATTATACACAAGATGTTTAGAGTCTGCAAAAAATTTCAAATATTAACAATTTGTGAGTTTCAAAAACTTGTATTATACTTTTTAACTGTTATGAAATTTGAGTTTAAAAAGGATAAAGCTATATGTATTTCAATGATGTCAGGGACTTCTCTTGACGGGGTTGATGCTGTTTTAGTTTCTATTTCAAATGATTTAAAAATTGAAATATTGGGGGAATTTTCGCTTGAATATCCTTCCGAAATTAAATCAAAACTTTTTGAGTTAGCAAACAATAAAGGTGATGTAAAAGATGTTTGCTATATGAATTTTGTTGTTGGCGAAGTCTTTGCAAAGTGTGCAAATTTACTTTTAGACAAATATAAATTTAAAAAAGAGGCTGTTGATTTTATATCTTCTCATGGGCAAACAGTTTTTCACATTCCCAAAGATACTGAAATAGATGGAGTTAAGACAAAAAGCACACTTCAAATCGGGGATATTTCTGTCATTTCAGAAAGAACAGGGATATTAACGATTGGTGATTTTAGGACAAAAGATGTTGCTGCAGGTGGGCTTGGCGCTCCTCTTGTGCCATTTGCAGATGAAATTTTATTTGGAAAAAATGAAGAAAGAGCCATTCAAAACATTGGTGGTATTTCAAATGTTACTGTACTTTCTTCTTCGATTGAAACATTTGCCTTTGATAACGGTCCGGGAAATATGCTCATAGATTATGCGGTTAAAAAGTATTTTGACAAACCTTTTGACAAAGGCGGAGAAATTGCGCTTAAGGGTATAGTTGATGAAACTTGGCTCGAAGATCTATTAGATGAACCATACTATGAAATAAAACCTCCAAAGACTACGGGGCGAGAGCTTTTTAACAATAAATATATTGAAAAACATTTAAAAAATGCTCCCGAAAATCCTTATGATATAGTTGCTACGCTTACATATTTGACTGCAAAATCTATTTTCGACTCTTACAATAATTTTGTTCTCCCGAAAGTTCATATAAAAGAAATGGTGCTTGGAGGAGGAGGGGCTTATAATTTAGCACTGAGAAAACATTTGGAGGAGCTTTTTGAGGGTAAAATAAAAATTTTAACGCATGAAGATTTTTATATTCCGAATAAACTTAAAGAAGCTATTGCATTTGCACTTTTAGGCTATTTTACACTGCTTGAAAAACCTAATAATGTTAAAAGTTGCACGGGTGCAAAAAAGAATGTTGTTATGGGTAAAATCTCTTTATAAAGAACTATTTTCAGGCTTCTCTTTTGTGAGAACTTTTATTTTAATACCTGAGTTTTCATAATCATCAAAGTCATCTAAATCTTCTATTGTGATTGTTTTAGATGGATTTATTACTGAAGGACCTATTGGCGCTGTTTCGCTATTTGAATTTTTTATAGCTTTTTCAATTTTTTCAGAATCTTTAGTCTCTTTTATTGCAAAACTTTTGAGGTCGTCTAGTGATGAGTTTATTGTATTTATGCCATCGCTGCTTTGCCAAATAAGACTTTTGCAAGAGGGTGTTTTTTCTTCTATATGAGTCATAATCATCGATTTACCGGGATTTGTATTTAAGATGTTTGATGCTTTGGTTTGCATCACTGTTTCATTATCCGCAAATGCAGATAATGCTGAAAACAAGATAAATCCAGATAATAAACATATATATTTAAATAGATTTATATTTTTCATACTCTTCCCGTAGACTAAATAGCTATTACAACAATTATAGCACTTGTTTTTGGAAATTTTCTTCAATAATTTTTCCTGTTTTTGTTGTTGCTAGTCCCGCTTCAGAACTTTCCTTGAGTGATACTGAAAGGAGTTCTCCGACTTGCTTTACGGCATCAATCACTTCATCAGGCGGGATTACACTTTTTATACCAGCTAAGGCAAGCTCTGATGCTACTGTTGCGTGTACAGCTAAAAATGAATTTCTTTTTACACAAGGAACTTCGACTAACCCTGCAACAGGGTCGCAAACAAGCCCCATAATATTTTTCATCGCAAGAGCTGCTGCATGGATTATTTCATCAGTATTTCCTTCTTGAAGTTCAACGATTGCGCCTGCTGCCATTGCAGAGGCAACGCCGCATTCACCCTGACATCCCATTACAGCACCTGCAAGTGCCATTTTTACAGAGATTATTTTTCCAATTATACCTGCAGTTAAAAGTGCATTTATCTGGTCTTCTTCTGTTAAATTTAACGCTTCAGATACAGCAGCAATTGCTGCTGGGACTATACCGCAAGAACCAGCTGTTGGGCAAGCAACAATTTTTCCCATTCTCAAGTTCTCTTCGCTTGTTGCTAAAGCGTATAAAATTATATTTTGGTATGTTTTTGAGTATAGGGATGATTTTTTTTCATATCTTTTTATAAGTTTTTCGCAGTCATTTCCGCACATTTTACTTATAGAAATCTCATTTGATACAAGCCCTCTTTTAATAGCATTTTTCATTGCATCAAGATGCGTTTTTACTCTTTTTCTGACTTCTTCGACTGTGATTTCAAGAGCTTTTGCTTCAGTTTCTTCTGCAACTTGATATACTTTTTGGTGCGTAAGTTCTGTGAGTTTTTTTAGTTCTTCAAAAGTTTTTATTTCCATATTTATAGCGCCTCAATGTGTCTTAGTAAAAATACTTCTTCAATTTTATTCAGCTTTTCAAGAGCGTCTTCAGATAGCGGTGAGTCTAGTGAAATACACATAGAAGCCTCTTCGCCTTTTTGAGTTCTGTTGCATATTAAAGATGCAATGTTAACATTTTCTTGTCTGATAATGTTTGTTGCATTGTAGACCATTCCGGGTTTGTCCTTGTAGATAATCATAAGCGTATAATAGTCGCCTCTGAGTTCGACTTTGTAATCGTTAATGTCTGTTACAACAATGTTGCCTCCACCGATAGAGTCTCCTTTTACAACAAGTTTAAAAGGTTTTTCAAATATTATATCAACAGAGTTTGGATGTCTTGAAAAGTCATTTTTATTTTCAAAAGAGAATTTAATCCCTTCTTTTTCTGCAAGTTCAAATGCATTTTTGATATTTTCATTATCAACATCAAAGCCTAAAACACCTGCAAGAAGTCCCTTATCTGTGCCGTGACCTTTGCCTGTTTTTGCATATGAATTATACAAGACGAATTTTACCTCTTCAGGTTTTTCTGAAAAAATCTTTCTTGCTAAGAGTCCAAGTTTTACAGCTCCTGCTGTATGTGAGCTTGAAGGGCCGATTATAACAGGGCCGATAATATTAAAAAGCGAACTTTGAGACATATTTATCTTTCTCTATTTTAATTTTTACATCTATCTAATATATATGATAAACTTGTTCCTGTGAAGTTTGTAATATAATTATTTTATGAAAAAAATTGCTTTAATTGTTGATAATTTAGATGTTCTTCTCTCAAACGGGAAGCTTCAAGGCGGCGGAAGCCATGTGCTAAGACAATTGCTTTATTACCTGATGGCATCTAAAGATTGCGAACTTGATGTTTTCGCCGGAACAATGACTCTAGAAAAACCTGATGGGATAAGTAATGTTTTTCAGTATAGATATTCCTTATATTTTGACATAGTTAAGGCTGAAGAGGCTTTTGAACCTTATAAAAACAATTATGATAAAGTTATTTTAGGCTACGGGATTGCGCCGTTTGGTGCTACTCTTCTTCAAGCTCACTCTTTTGCTTATAGAAATCAGCTTTATTCTTGCAAGATGTTTTCTTCATTTATGAAATGGAAAAACAGAAAAAAACTTGAGAAAGAAAAAAAACTTTTTGAAAGACAAAGTCCAATATATTTTGCAATGTCAGAAAAAATAAAAGAAGATTACTCTTCTCATTTTGGCATTGATAAAGATAAGATAGTAGTTGTATATCCGGGGTGTAGCCTTCCTCTTGTGGAATCAGAGAATACAAACAAAGATTTTGTTTTTGGATTTGCGGGCGGTTTAAATACAAATAAAGGTATATTCAGATTTTTGAGTGCTTTTAGGAAAATTAGCAGAAAACACAGCGAAGTTAAAGCAATTATTATCAATAACAAGCCGAAAAAAGCAAAAATGCTCAACACTCTTGTTTCACTTTTAGGGCTTAAGAATAAAGTATCAGTTATAGATTTTCAAGCAGATATGGCTGATTTTTACAGTCAAATTGATGTAATGACTCTGCCTTCGAGACACGAGGCTTTTGGTTTAGTTGCGCTGGAAGCGGCTGCTTACAAAAAAATTCCGCTAGTGAGCAATTCAACAGGTTTTGCAGAAGTTGCAAAAGATTGCTATAACAGTTTTGTTTTCGATGTTACAAAAAATCCAGTTAAAAATTTGTCTGAGAAAATGGTCCAAATTTACAATCTTTATAAAAATGACAAATCAAAATATAATGAAATTAAAAATAATGCTTATGAAATAGCTAAAGAATATACTTGGGAAGGTTTTTGTTCCAAGATATTTGAAAAATTATAAGGAGATATATTTGAAGTCGTTTTTTTTCAATAGATTGATTCCAAAAATATACAGATTTTATCTTTCAATAAATTTAAAAACACAAAGACTTGAAATAAAACCTGAAGATAAATGCCTCTGTCTAGCTCCTCATGCAGATGATGAGAGTATCGGAATGGGCGGTTGTTTGTACAAGTATCCTAAAAATTTTAAAGTAATTATTCTTACTAACGGTGTAAAAGGCGCGAAAAAATATTCGCCAGAAGAAGCGATGAAAGTGAGAAAACAAGAGCTTTCAAATGCTATGAAAATAGCTTCAGTTGAGGATTTTGAGTTTATAGATGCAGATGACAAGCACATTTTAACAGAGTATGATAAGTTTTCTCAAATTGATATCTCTGAATATGATTATATTTTTGTTCCAAACATTTTGGACCAGCACGTTGACCACAAATCAGTTGCAATAAATCTCGCACGATTATTAAAAGAAAAAAAGCATAAAACAAACTTAAAAATTGCATTCTATGAGGTTTGGTCAGCTCTTCCTGTTCCAAACGCATTTGTTGATATTTCAGACGTTGTTTCTAAAAAAGAAGAGATGATAAATTCTCATATATCTCAGGTTGAAATAAAAGATTATACATCTAAAGCCATTGCTTTAAATTCATACAGAGGTCTTCCTCATGACGTTCCTTATGCAGAGGCATTCCTTGTTTTAGATGAAAAAACTTTCTTTAAAATAGCTAAAATAGTGTAATGAATTGTAAAAAAATTACCTGTATTTAAGATGCATTTAGCAAAAAAATTCCCAAGTGCTTTTTGAAACATAAAAGTTTGAGAAGAGGGTATAATAGTGCTTGTTGGAATTGTTTCGTCAAAAACTGACAAAAGCGTTGCTTTTGGTAATAAGAGAGAAGATTATTACGATATTGATTATCTTGCAGGCGGCGAAAAACCAATATTGCCAAATAAAAAGACAAATATTTTAGCTGCTCTTCAACGATTTTCTAAAAATTCAGATGATGACAATATACAGTTTTTGCTTAATACGGCGTCCTCATTGCAATATGGAGTCAAAGCTAACTCTCAATTTGCAATTAATTTGGGCGTAAAAAATGTCACAAAACTCGAAAATACCGATTGGTATGCGGCTTTAGATAAAGCAATTTTAAGAGCTATTGAACATTCAACTTCTTCTGAAAAAGCGGATTTTCAAACTCAATACCTTGATATTTTTGGAACAGTTGAACCTCTTTCTCAACAAGAAAAGGAAATATTGGATTATAGAGAAGCAATTTTGTCTTCGGATGAGATGAAAAATGCGCTTTCTAGCCCTGAAAATCTTGCGTATAGTGCTGACATAACAAAATATTTGGACTATTTTACTGCTTCATCTGAAATATCAAAGAAGCAAAAACACGAATGTTTAAAGCAAATGGCTTACTTTTTAAGCCCTGAATATAAAATTAATCCACAGCTTAAAGATAAGAAACTTCAAGCATTAAGCGAAATATTGACCGATATTGTTGTTAAAACCCCTGACAATCCTGTTATGTCTATAAAGGGCGTAAACCAAAGAAATACAGGGATGTGCGCAGCAATATCTATCTGCAGAAAGGCGCTTGCTTACGAGGATAAATCTCGTTATCTTGATATAATTATGCAAGAACTTAATGATTCTAAGAAGATGGAAGTTTTTGATGTCACAAAATTAGGTACAAATGAAAAAATTCTGGTTAATAAAGCCAATATTGACTACGATGATGCATTAGACAACGGTTATAGAATAATTGATGCATCTGCTCATAACTGGATGTATTTGGCGCAAAATTCAGGTGATGGAAAAGTTGAAGCAGCTAATTACATTCCTTTTGATAAAGAGAATGATGAAATTTTCCATGACAGTATTCTCTACAAAGATCTAGAGGGCAGCAATGCCGTTGTTCAAGGAACCCTTAGACTGCTAATTAAAGAAAGAGAAGTTATCTCGAGAATTGAAAAAACTGACGCAGCAAAAGAAAAACTGGCAAATGAATTTCCTGCTATATGGAAAGATGCTGAATATAGAATGGGTACTTCTCGAGCAGGCTTGATTGATATTGTTAAAACTTTGTTTCCTGATGCAGATGAAAAATATGCCGCAAAGTTAGTAGCTTCATTACTTAATTCATCTGAAAATAAACAAGTAACAGGCATGAAAAAACCGGTAGAAATAAACATAAAAGAGCCTGATGATGTGGTAAAAGATAAAATAAAAACTCATATTATTGCAAATTCAGCAGCTTTAAAGCCAAGCCATTCAATAGATACAGATTTAAATAGATTATATACCTTTTATTTAGAATACAAAACAGCTGAAAAATCAGTATCAAGAGAAGAGCTAAAGAAGACTCCTGAAGCTAATTTTGCAAGAGCAAACTCGTTTTATAAACTTGGTTTAATCCAAAGAAATGCATTCTTATCCGGAATAATGGTTGATGGAAGACTTTTAGACTACGAAAGAAAGCTTAAAATACCTACTGTATATTCACAGTTCAACAAACATATGGATAATTTGAGAGGAAGCCTCTCTAATCCTGAAAGAGTTGAATACTGGGCTAAAAAATTAGGAGTACGTCCAACCAAAGAAGATGTTGAAAACAAGTTTGCATTGTTTCAACAAATTATGGATGTAGAATTACCTCATAATGTTGATAAATTACTTTCAGGTCTAGGTATGGGCGACAGAGTCCATTTTATGAGTGAAAGTATAAAGAATCTAAAGAAAGAAATTGAAGCAGGTGATGAGGGATTAATTAATCATTTTTCTGCAATATATGGGTGTAAGCCTGAAAAGAAAGAACTTCTGCCAAGACTAGAGAAGGATTTAAAGAGTTTAGAGGATCCAGATAATGCAGCAATGATGTCAGTTGCAAGAAATTTCGGCTTTGAGCTCGAAAGTGACATTGCCTATGACGCATTTGAAACAATTCAAAATCAACTTATGTCTGGTAATAAAGATATAATCAATGCAATGCTGCAAACCTATAAAACAACAACGAGAGTAAATAATGTTGTTAAGCAATTTGCTGATTTTGTGAACCAGATGATTAATCAAGAAAACACAATATTAGAGTTGGTAGAGCTCCCAAATCGCTATGATACCGTTGTAAATATGTATGAAAAAGACGGCCTCATTCTAAATGAATCTGATCTTGATATATTAAGGAAAAAGTTTGAAGCGGTAAGAAAAGAAAAATTACAAAGAGAAAAGACAAAAGAACGCGGCGAAAAAGAAGATAAATCAAAGGGCATATATCATTTTTCAACACAAGAACGAGATGTTTTAGAAAAAATCGAAAAGAGTTTCTCAAGATACAAAAAATATGCTAATTATCAATATAGACTTATGCACCGTATAATTTCTCCACAATTAGAAGAACTTTATTCTTCTTATGGAAGTAAAATGGGGTTATTCTGGGTTCAAGAAGAAGGGCATTCAGGTCTTTTTTCTGCTCAACAGGTTAGAATATTTGAACAAATGACAGGTAAAGCATATTATATTGAATCTGACATTGATACTGCTGCTGACAAAATAAAAAAAGGTAATGGTAGCGGTATTGTTACAACAAGTGTGCTTGATGATGAATTTGCTTTGCATGCCCAATATTCTCCTGGAGTAAGCAGTGTTAATTTGCTAGACCCTGTTTCTCACCAAAAAGAGAAAAAAGAAGTTCTATGGCAGGATAATTCCTGGGGAAATGCTGAAAATGACGAGCTATGGCATGATTCTTTAGGCAACCAATATACCTCTTATGAAAAAGGTTATGGAGGAAAAGGCGGATATATAGTTTCTTCTGACCATAAAATAGGAAAAACAGTCGACTTTTTCCGCTCTTCTTATGGAATAGATAAAAAATATGGTGATAAAGTAAGTCAATTCTTTGATGTTGTGCTTCCAGGATATCCTAAGGAGATATATAAAGACCTTAGCCAACTTTATGAGGCAATTTTTGATTTAGGTACTGCCGGTGAGGATTTGGAGGAACTTGATAAAAATCTAAAAGCAGGTCGAGGATTAAATATCGAAACAATTGAAGATATTGAAAAGCAGAGTAGTCAGAGAACAGATGAACTATTACAAAGGCTTGATTCTAGAACATATACCAGAGAAGAATTTGAGGCTTTGCCAAAAAATGATAAACTCCGTTTTCTTGTTGAAAAGCAATCTTTAATTAATTCTTTATTCGATGCAACTATGATTTTAAAACTAAAATACATATCATCATATGATAGTTTTGCACAAGTCAAAGAGCTTATAACAGAACAACAAAGAGAAGCCTACGCTTGTATGATGAATAAGGTTGGATATTCTGTTTTTATAATGACTCAGAATGAAACAGAAGATGCTTTAAATATTTTATTTAAAGAGTTTGAAAAAAATTATGGTATTAAACTTGGTTCAGAAGAAGATATCAAAAAACTTTTTGAGGTTGAGG
Organism: Cyanobacteria bacterium OH_CDB_20; assembly: GCA_023415935.1. Lineage (GTDB taxonomy): Bacteria > Cyanobacteriota > Vampirovibrionia > Gastranaerophilales > Gastranaerophilaceae > JAEZIX01. The sequence continues at coordinate 25,687 of JAEZIX010000048.1, forward strand.
AAAACGATTTTGATGGCTCTTATGAGTCAATACGAAATAATTTGATCCTAAAAGCACATGAGTATGTGACTTCAAGAGTTCAGGATCCACAACTTGCAGATAAATTCATTAGAGATATTGTGGCTGTTGAAACAGCTATTGTGGATAAAACATTCAAATTTGATTCGGTCACAAGTTTTGTCAAACTATATGGGCAGCCTGCTCATCAGCTTATAAAGATTATTGATGCTGTTTATGAGCCAAAAAATAATGATGAACTTTTAGGATATATTAAAAAACTTCAGGAGATGAACAAAAAAGAATTTGATGAGTTTCTTGATAAGGCACCAGAGGATATGGGTATTGATTTTGCTGACCCTTACCAAACTCTTCAAAAATTGCAAACAGACAATTATCATTACAGGGAAGATTTTATAGATACTGTTCATAAAACTTTCAAGGATGTTAGTTATCTTACTAATGGAGCTGCAAGTTCTATGGCTTCAGATTCAAGCCAGAATGTTTTACCTACCATCCTTGCTGATTTAACTTTCTTGGCGCCTCAAAAAACTATCAAAAGTATAAAAAGACAATTCTTTGACAAATACAAAGTCTTACCTGCTTTTCCTAATACTGTTGTTGTTACCGATGAGCAGATAGAAGAAACGGCAGATGAATATTTAACACACATGCGAGATATATTAAATTCAGCATACGAGCTTTATATAATAAAAGATATGCAGAATAAAGCGGCTGCATTTAAAAAGATTACTCAAAGTGGAGATCTTAACAAAAAAGCCTGGGTTGATGAGTTGACAGGTTTATATAATCTAGTCAGCAAAGACAAGGATTTAAAAGAGTTAAGTTCTCGGATAAAAATGGCTCTTGATGAACTAAGTAAAAATGACAGAGAAATTGATAGACAAAAGATTAACGAACAAGTTGAGATTGTAAATGCTATGTTTGATTCTCTTTTTGTCTCAGTTTATACGGATGAAAATATTGAGTCTTCTCTTGAAAACGTCAATGAGAACCTTAAAAGATCGATTGAATTAATCGTAAATGGCAATATTGATCCAAGATATAGAGATTCAGTAAGACAAAAAATGAATGCCTGGATAAATGCGTATTTAAAATATGATGAAAATGATGCTGATAAAAACAAAACACCAGTAAATCCAATTGAATCAGCGTATGACGCACTAGTTGATGAAATTATCAAAAGGCATATAACAAAATCCCCGTTAAAACTACTCGGGGAATATATGAAAGAAATCCAGAAGCAAGAGCCAAGTCAATATCTTTCAGAATTGTACAGGGCAAATTTTGAGTTGGTTTTGAATACTGCAAAGCAGGCAAGAGTGCAATATTATCTTATGAACCTTGCAGGTGACGGAATTGTAACTAAGCTGCCCCTATTCCAAAATATATTTGTTTTTAAGGATAAAGATGGAAACTCCTTTGATATTACAAGCGATGCAGGCATGCTGGAGTTAGTTGATTCACTATCACGTGGTAATAACAAATCGTTGTTGAATTTGTTCCTTATCCAAGCAGGTTTGACAGAAAGAGCAGTTGATGTGATTACTAAATCTGCTGATTTTGAAGCGAGTAAAGATAATTTTAAAAATGTTAATGAATGTTTATTAGTTCATATCGATTTTATGAAAAATATTCAGAATTTATATCAACAGTTCCTTAAAGATAATAATATTAATTATGACTCTCTTATTAGTGCTTCTGAACACTGGCTTAAGGTTCTTGAACAAAATAAATCCCAGCTTCTAGAAGGTGATAAACTTGATGTTGCTAAAACTATGCTAGAAGAATACATAAAAACTATAAAAAAAGATGTGAAATCTTATTCTTCAAAAGTTCCTGCTGACAGAAGTCTTATGATGCTTACTCAAGGGCATCAATATTCATACAAAGATATGGAAGAATCCCTTAATAGCAGCATTAAGGCTTATTATGATGTAGCGGAGTTTTATAAAAGTCGTTGGGAAATGTTAAAATCTATAGAAGTTGCAGATCCTGAACTGAATAAAAGAAAACAAGAATTTAAGAAAAAAGTTGATAATCTTGTATCATTTTATGAAAAATCAAGTGAAAAACTGATTGCAGCTTCAAACAAAATTCCTGATATAGGCTAATTTGACCAGGTTATTTTAACTAAACACAATTCTTCACCGGTAGTTTTATTCTTTATCGAGTGAAGAGTTGTTTTGTTACCATCGATGAATTGAACCTCTGAAACAATTTTATTTCCATATTTAATTTCTTTTTTATATTGAATTTGGATTTCGCTTATAGCGTTTTGTGTCCTGAACTCAAAGTCCAGAGTTTCTAAAGCCCAGTCGACATAATTTGCATTATTTACATGTTGGTTAATGTCTATGTCATTGTATTCAATATCAAATATCTTTGTTGAATCTGGCTGCGTAAGTGTTTCTATCTTAGGGAATTTGGTATCAAGAGCGGTAAAGTCTTCAATAGGTATTTTTTCAAAAGCATCTTTAGGGCTTATAAGTTTCTTTGTTTCAATGTCAAGTAAAGCCCAAGAACTGCTTGCTACGGCTATTTTATTCCCTTTTTCATCCAATACTTCAAAGTCTCTGAGACAATATATTTTAGAAATACCTTTTGGCCATGTCTTAACCGTTAATTTTTGAGGGTTTTTAGGCCAATTGTATATCTTAAGATGATACTTTAGTAGAAACCAAGCCCAATTATTTTTAGATATAAAAGAATATCCAAACCCGTTATCTTCTGCGTTTGTTGCGGCTGCATCTTGTAAAAAATTTAGAAAGACAGTCTCTTTAAGCTCGTTATTGTAGTTTATTTCACTAAATTTAATTTCATATTCTTTCGTAAGCATAATTGAATCTTATTATAAAATTTTATATTTGTAAACAAATGTTAAATTGATTTTAAATCATAAATAAATTGTATATACATTTTAAATCTTCTTTATTTGCAAGGTATTTGGCGATAGTTATTTTTTTATTTGGAATGTTAGTTTTTTTAAAAATGAGAATCATTGGCAATTTGAAAATGAAAATTTTTTTTATTTTCATAGAAACTTAAAAATTTCATTTTTTGAGTTAAAAGAGAGAAAAAATTAAATTAAATAAAAACAAGGAGAGAGTAATGAGTTCAATACAAGACGTATTTTCCCAAATGCTTACGAGGGTTGACAAGGGAGAACCAAAAACAAGAATCACTATTGCAGATAGTGCAAAAAAAGAAGATGCAGGTTTATACGATTTAAAAGTTGCACCTGAAGACAAAGAAGGCATAAGAGGTAATACTTTATTTACAAGTAACATTTATGCAGTTATGTCTTACGATGAATACACAAATGAAAATACTATTTCAATTTTTACAAGTGAAGAACAAGCACAAAAATTAGCAGATAAAGTTGAAGGCGCTAATATTTTCGAATTAGACCAAGTTTCATTCTGTAACCATATGGATAAATATGGTATAGATGGTACTGATAATACTTCATTAGATGAAGTTAGTGTTACTCTTCAACAAGTCGGCATTGATGAAAATGGCGAAAAAACATATAGAATGGTTCTTGATTGCGATGATGAAGATACATATCACGAATCATACGACAAGAAACATGAAGATGAAGCATTAACTGCATTTACAGATGGGGATATTAACACTGAAGAAGCAAAAGACTTTAAGCCAGTAGAACCAACTGAAGATCACGTTTACAATAGTATAGAAGATGCAAACAATGATGTTGCAGGTTTAGAAGATGGCGAAGTATTCTCATACGTTAATGATTATGGAAATGCTACAAAGGCTGTATTCCCAACACGTTGTGACAATACCGTCGATGACATTCTTGAAAAATATTATCCTGATGCAAAAGACTTAACAGATGAGCAAAAACAAGAATTTATACAACAATTTATGGATGCAAATCCAGACTTATATGGCACTGTTAGCCCAGAAGATGGAACTTGGAGTGAAAATCCAGACATGTGCCCTAAAAAGGTATTTGAAGCAAGATTAGCTAGTGTTCCAGATTTATCTGAAGCAGATGTTATAAACTTACCAGAAATTGCACTTGAAGATGTTGATAAGTGTGCTTGTAAACCAGGCAAACCTCATGATCCAACACCAAGTGAGCCTGTGGATCCAGTTACTCCAGAAGATCCAACTCCAGTTGATCCAGAGGATCCAACACCTGTAGATCCAGAAGATCCAACACCAGTTGATCCAGAAGATCCAACGCCAGTTGATCCAGAAGATCCAACACCTGTAGATCCAGAGGATCCAACACCTGTAGATCCAGAAGATCCAACGCCGGTTGATCCTGAAGATCCATCACCAGTAGATCCTGAAGATCCAACTCCGGTTGACCCTGAAACTCCAGGCGAAGTTGATCCAGAAGATCCAGCTCCAGTTGACCCTGAAACTCCAGGCGAAGTTGATCCAGAAGATCCATCTCCGGTTGACCCAGAAACACCGGGCGAAGTTGATCCAGAAGATCCAGGCGAAGTAGATCCTGAAAACCCAGGCGAAGTAGACCCTGAAAACCCAGGCGAAGTAAATCCTGAAGATCCAACAACTCCTGGAACAGAAGATCCTGGTGAAACAAATCCAGAAGATCCGACAATTCCTGGAACAGAAGATCCTGGCGAAACAAACCCAGAAAATCCAACAACTCCTGGAACAGAAGAACCAGGTGAAACAAACCCAGAAACTCCAGTAACTCCTGGAACAGATGAACCTGGCGAAACAAACCCAGAAACTCCGGCAACTCCTGGAACACCAGATACAGAAGAACCATCAAATCCAATTGGTGGAGATACTGAAACACCATCTATTCCTGATGCTCCAGATGTTCCAGATGCAGAAACTCCAGTTTCTCCTGAAGCACCAGCTGCTCAACCAACACAAAATTCGACTCCAGGGGCAGTAACATCAGATGAACCAAAAGTTGAAAGCACACCATCTAATGATTCTGGAAGCTCTGATAACAGTGGTTCAGGTGATGGCGATAAGTCAGAAAGTCAACCAGCTGTTGTATCAGCACCAAAAGATGAAGAACCAAAAGAAGATACTACTAAAAAAGCAGAAGAAGCATTTGATGTATTCGTTGACTAATATTAGTTAAATATAAATGAAAATGGGGGCAAGTATAGCCCCTATTTTCTTGTATTTTTATGTTAGATATTGTATTTTATTTTATATAGATAGAAGAATTGGAATGTAGTAATGAATAATAAGATTATAACTCTATTTTTGGTTTTATTTATGGTAGCAATTCCTGCTTATCCAATGGCTTTTGGTTCTTATAATTCAGAAGAAGACTATGGAATTTTGGATGGTTTAAAATTTAATTGGTCAAGAAAAGATAAATCGGAAAAGTTTATCGATGTTAATGAACCTGAAAAAAAAGATAAAAAAGAAAAGACTCGAGATATGCCCGAAGACATCTATCTTAGAAATCTAATAGAAAACAGAACCATATTATAGGTTCTGTTTTTTTAGAAGTTATATTTATTCTTTTAATCTTTTATTTTTACAGTACGTTTGATGTTAATGTGAAGTGGAATCTGCTGTTAGCAGCACCTTCAGGTTTGTCACTTATTGGGAAGCCCCAATAGATATTACCTGATAGATACTTGGTTAATTTAACAACAACACCAGGGCCCACGCTCATTAGATGTGTTGGATCTTCTCCTGAGAATCTGTTTCCTAAGAATCCAAAATCGTAGAAGCCTGCAATCTTTATACTGTCGTCAATGAATTTATATTTATCCGGTAAAATATGTCTTAAACCAGGAATTGGCGTACGTAATTCTAAACTTGAAGTTACACCATAGTCTCCGATAAAGAAACCTTCGTCAAAACCTCTAACTGAAGCAATACCACCGAACTGCATCTTTTCTGATGGGAATAATGCTCTTGAAGCATATTGTCCATTTAATTGGAATATTGCTAAACAATTTTTAGGTAGAATTTGCATACGAGCAACATTTGCATTCAGTTTTACAAAATTATTACTTGCATAGGCTTTATTTGTTTGATCATCAGATGCATTCATTAGCGGCACACCAACTCCGACTGCTGAGCTTAATAACCATTTACCATAGAAGTCATCTTTAACTTCAGTTAATGTTCCTCTTAATGCTCTTGTTCTGTATTTGTCAGCGTAATCAGCAAAGCCGAAATCTGTACGAGAATCTCTCATATCAAAAGTTAAATCCCCATACAATCTGTAGTCGCTGCCTTTTGCAAGTCTTCTTGAAACGCCTACGAAGTAATCATTAGATTCACCTGTAATATCAAGATCTCTATATTGTTTTCCAAGTTTAACGTGTGAATATGAATATCCGATGTTCAACTTAGTTTCATTTTTTGCAATAGGTATGCTATATAATGCACCTGCACCAACTGATCTTGAAGAAAATGATGCTGTACCTAAAAGATTGTCGCCGCGGCCAGTTACGTTGTACATACCGGCGTAAACAACTCCTCTTTGTCTTCCGATTAAGTCCCTGCCCTGATTGTCATATCTAAGGTCTAGGTTTATAGGGAATCTGTCTTTAACATTTAATGTAACATCTGTATATTCTTCAGACTTTTCGTTATCTGTTAACTCAACGCTTCCTTTCATATAGTCCGAAGCGTTAATTCCTTGTAATGCTCTTTTCATATCATTAACGTTAAGAACATTTTCTTCTGATATATTGTTATCAGCTAAATATGTTTTGTTTACATAAGTAGCTTTAGCCCACTTGCTTCCTTTAATATCAACTTTTCCGTATTTGCCTTCAAGTACAACAATTGTGATTACACCATTTTGAACTTTTTGTGGAGGTAAATAAGCAATAGTAGAAAGATATCCGCGTGATTGATAATAATCTGTAATGTCATTAGCAGACTCAATCAAATCGTTTATTGTAACTTGTTTTCCTATTCTGTAATCAACAAGTTTTATTAAGTCTCTTGTTGGGAATACGGTATTTTTTTCGATTACAACGTCTCTTAATGTGAAGTGAACTTGTTGAGTTTTTTCAAGTTCCATTTTTTGTCTTGCTTCTTCCTCTATAATTTGAGGATTTTTAGTTTCTTGATATCTTTGTTTTGTCTCATATTGTCGCATTTCAAGGAAGTTAGTATTGTCAATAAGACCTGCATCAAAGTTACCAACACCACTGTAGGCATTAGTACTTACAGCAAGTGCAATTGAACCAGGCAGTATCAGCATTGATGCTAATGCTAAATTCAAAATCGATTTTTTCATTCCTACACTCTATTTTCTTTCTTAATTAGTTTACTTACTTGTTTTTGTCATTTGAATACAGACAGATACTCATTTTTTCTAAAATGCATAGAAATTATAACTATAGTCACGTATTTTATTATATCAAATTATTAGTTTATTTATTACTATATATATATGAATTAATTATCCATTAGCCTAAATAAGCCAACATGAAAAATTTTGCTATTTGTAGTTCTTTTATTAACATTTCTTTAATTATTTCTGTATTCTTTTAATAACCTGTACTGTGGTTTTTTCTAGAATGAATATTAAGAGATATTTTATCGTTTTTTATTTTGCCAAGATTTTTTATTCTGTGTTGTTTTTTTATTTTGAAAAAATAAAATGTTAAGTTTTTTTAAATTAATGTCAATAATAATTTTCTGCGGTTGTTAAGTCAAATATCAACATGACTCTCTACCCATAAAAATTATTAATTAATTATATAAAAACAAGAAAGGCTATTTATGAAAAAATTATTGAGCATTGCTATAGTAGCAGGTGTTTTTACATATACCGGAATAGCTCCAGTATTAGCAGCACCATTGTCAGATAATGCTTTACCTAGTTTAGGATCAGCTATAGATGGTTCAGTGTCAAAAAACGGTAACAATATGAATGTTTCCGTTAATTGCGCGCAAAATGGAGCTTCTGTTTACAACTGGAATACATTCCACGTTGGAAAAGATGCTAGTGTGAACTTTCAATTCAATAACTACCACCAAACAGCTTTGAACAAAGTACAAGCAACTGGTGGAATGTCACAAATATATGGTAACATTACAAACTCAGGTATTGGCGCTTCAACAGGTAAAATTTTCTTGCTAAATCCAAACGGAGTTTTCTTTGGAAACGGAGCATCTGTTAACGTTAACTCATTTACAGCTTCAGGGCTTAACGGTACATATAATGCTTCATTAGGCAAACTTGAACTTAACAAAGGAACTTCAGGCGGCAATATTTATGTGCTTGGTGGCGCTAAGATTATCGGCGACAAAGCAGTAAACCTTGTTGGTAAAGAAGTAACTGTATACAAAGATTCTTTGATTTCAACAAATAATTCAAACTATGTTATGGGTGGCACAAACTACGGTGTTTATGGCGGAGTTAAAATTGTTACAGGTGATGGTGTTAATTTCTCATTTGTAAACAACGGTGCAACAAACGAAGTTACGAAATCTGATGTTAAGGCCACAACTGATGTCAGCAAAATCACTATCAATGGTACTATTAATTCTCAAAATATTGATATAATAAATGGTTCAACAAACTCAGCTTCAATGATTGGTATCAAAAATGCAGTATTGAAGGCTGAAAAAGCAGTACTAGGACAAGATGGTTCAATAGATTTAGTTTCTAATTCTCAAATAGTAATTGCAGATTCAACATTAACAACAACAAATGCAACAGGAGCGGCTTCAAAAGACGGCGGCAGAATTACTTTGCAAGCTAATGATGGTATATCTGTTACAAATTCAACTCTAAAAACCGCTTCAGGTGTTGGAACAACAGCAGGCAGAATTGGTCTTGCTTCAACATCAGGAAACGTTGTAGTTAGCAAGTCAACAATTGATGCAACAGGCAAAGCAACCGTTGCAGCAGGAAAAATTGCTACAATTCAAAATTCTTCTTTAATACAAGGTTCAAAAATTGAAATCGGTGGACAAACAGCTCAAGCAGTTGATTCAACTTTAAATGCATCTGGCGATTCTTTTATATCAGCAACAAACGGTAATGCAGTTGTTCAAAATTCAAAAATTACAACTCCTGGAAGTTTGGTGATTAGTGGAACTAATATAGCTTCAGTACAAACAGGCTCTAAAGTTGATGTAAAATCATTAAATATTTCAGGTACAAAAGCAGCACAAGTTGTTTCTTCAACTGTGGATGCTGACGAAAACATTGTGTTACTTTCATCAGCTGGCAACACGATTGCTCAAGCTGCTACAATAAATACATCTGGCGATGTTAATCTAACTGCTTCTAAAATTTCATCAATCCAAGGCGGAAGTAAAATCTCAGGTGCTAATGTATATTCAACAGGTACAACAGATTCACAAGTTGTAAATTCAACAGTTACTGCTAATACGGGTAATGTTATATTAAAATCCAATACGGGCTCTGTAGTTGCTAGCAATGCTGCTTTGAAAGCTGAAAAAGGTACTGTAAGTTTTGAAGCAGATGATATAGCTTCTATACAAACATGTTCTCAAATAACAGCTAAAAAACTTTCTATGGTTGCATTAGATAGATCACAAGTTATCGATTCAACTGTAACTGCAACAGAAAAGGTAGCATTACAAGGCAAAAATCAAGCAACAATTTCAGGTTCAACAATAACTGCTCCTGAAGTAGTTCTTACATCTCCAAATACAGCTTTGGTTACTAAATCAAACATCACTGGAACAAACTCAGTGACTATCGATGGCAAAAAGACTTATGTTCAAAACAATTCAGTTGTTAAGTCTAACGGAACACTATCGGTTGTTGGCGATGATACCACTGTAGTTTCTCAATCTACAATAAATGCAAAAGGCAATGTTAACGTATTATCAGATGGTGTAACTTCGGTTCAAAACAGCTCTTCTGTAACATCAGATGGTGCTATTGTTCTCAACGGCAGCGATAGAGTTCAAATCACTAATTCTAATTTAACTGCAAAAGGTGATTTAGGAATAAAAACAACAGACTTTGAATCAGGAGTTGTTTCAACCTGGTTGAAATCGGCATCACTAAACGGTAAGAATGTCGTAATTGATTCAGTTGGTACAGTTCAAGGCGATACAAATACAATAAAAGCGACTGATACAGTTTCAATTCAATCAAGACAAGGCAATATCAGTATTAAAACAACAGGGCTAGAAGCAACAAACGCTGTTAATATGAAAGCGCACGATTCCTTCTCATTGAAATCCTCATCTGTTAAAACTGACAAGTTCAGTGCTTCATCAGACTTGAGAAGTATTAAACAAACATCTTTGACAGATACGACTATAAATGCTAATCAAATAATAATCAAATAGCCAAAAAATAAAGAGACATCAAGTTAAATAAAGCGGGCAGGAACTAAAAAATCCTGCCTTTTGCTTAATAAAAAATTATGCCGACAAAGTATATACTTCTAAATTGATAAAAACTATTATTTTATAAATTAATGCCTTCAGAAAGCTGAAATATAATATGTTAAAAATATTAACCATTCCCTAATAAGTATATAAAAATTGTAACATTTGTTAACATTGTTAAAATTGTGTGATTATTACTCCTGTGGGGTTTTATCTTGAGTTGTTTTTTGATAAAGTTTAGAGACGGTTTATTTTATGCGCAATTTTTATTTTTACAGGTTTTTTAAACTATACATAGTCATGTAAATTATAAAAATTATTGTATAAAAACAAATATAAAGGAAATCTATTTATGAAAAAGTTATTAAGCACTACTTTAGCTTTAGGACTGTTCGTTTATACCAGCATTATTCCTTGCAGTACAGCTTTTGCTTTAAGCACAAATGCTATGCCTGATTTAGCAAGTGCTACAAACGGAAGCGTTTCTACCAGCGGGACTAATATGAATGTTTCAGTTGATGCTGCCCAAGGCGGTTCATCAGTGTACAACTGGAAATCATTTAACGTAGGTTCTAATAGCAATGTAAATTTTCAATTCAATAATATCGACCAAACAGCACTAAACAGAGTTCAAGCAGCTGGCGGAATGTCTCAAATTTATGGAAACATAACAAATTCAGGCATTGGCGCTTCAACAGGTAAAATATTCTTATTGAACCCTAACGGTGTATTCTTTGGCAGTGGATCTTCAGTAAATGTTAACTCATTTACTGCATCTACATTTGACGGTACATACAATGAAGCACTAAAAAAACTTGAGCTAAACAGAAATGGAAGCACAGGTAATATTTATGTTAATTCAGGTTCAACTATATATGGTGCAAATGGTGTTAACTTAGTTGGAAACAACGTTACGCTATATAAAGATTCATTGGTTTCTACAGCTCCTGGAACAGGAACTGTCGGCGGTGTTAAAATCGTTACAGGAGACGGCGTTAATTTCACTTTTGTAAGCGGTGGAGCTTCAAATGCTATAACATCTGCAGATGTAAAAACTACAACAAACCAAAATACAGTTACCTTGAACGGTACAATTAATGCAAGTAACGCTCAAGTTTATAACGCTTCAACAAATGCTGCTTCAGCTATAAACCTAAAAAATTCTGTTATGAAAGCAACAAAAATGGTTTATGGTACAGGTGGACTTGTTGAATTAGTATCAAATTCAAGAATTATCGCTGATACATCTAAATTTGAAGGCGATAATGTAAAATTAGATGCAAATGGCCTCGTATCTTTAAATAATGTTGAAATTTCAGGCGGTGCGGCTTCTGCTAAATCAGCAACTGATAATGTACTATTAAATAATTCTAAAGTTGAAACGGCCGGTGATTTTTCAATGGACTCAGCAAATATTGCTTCTGTACAAGGCGCATCAACTATTTCAGCTAAAGATGTAACCGTAAAAGGTACTTCAAGAGCGCAAATCGTTAACGGTACAATTACAGCAACCGGTAATGTTAAATTTGACACAGCAGGAAAAATGATTCTTCAAAATGGCAAAATTACAGCTGATGGAGATGTTACACTTTCTGGTGACGCAGTTGCTTCAGTTCAAGGTGATTCAATTGTAAATTCAAAAGGCAATGTTACAATCGCTTCTAAAAATGGCCACGCACTAATTCACGATGCAAATGTTGAAGCTGGCGAAACGCTTACACTAAATGCAGGTAATGTAGCATCAATCCAAGGTGGAGCTGTTGTTAAAGCAAAAAATATAGCATTAACAGCTGTACAAAATGCTCAAACTTCAGGCGCAACATTAACTGCAACAAATGATATTACACTAAATTCAACAGCAAAAAATGCTATGATTCATAATTCAACTGCAACAGCAGGCGGCAATATGACTTTAACAGCTGCAAACATTGCTTCAATTCAAGGCAATTCAACAGCTCAAGCAAAAGCGGTTACTTTGACAGGTACAACAAGAGCTCAAATTTCAACTGCTAATGTAACTGCAACAGATGGCGATATAAAACTTGTATCTTCAAATGGAAGTGCATACATTAATAATGCAACAGTAAAAGCATTAAACGGTGACATCACTCTTGATGCTGCTGATAGAGCTTCTGTTCAAGCAAATTCTACTCTAACAGCTAAAAACGTAACTGTAAAAGGTGCACAGTTAGCTCAGATTAACGGCTCAACAGTTACTGCAACAGGCGATGTGTTAGTTAAAAGCCCTGTAAATGCTCAAATTGCAAACGCTACTGTTAAAGCAAATAACGTTAATATAGAATCTGATAAATTGTCAATGATTTCAGGTTCAACAGTGAATGCTGACAACGCAGTATCTGTTAAGTCAGGTGAAACAGCATTTATTCAAAAAACATCAAAAGTTAACGCGAAAGATATTACAGTAGACGCTAACAGTACAGCACAAATCACAGATTCAGAACTAACTGCAACAAACAATATAAATGTATTTAACAGAGCATATAGTGAAGGCTCTTACGGCGCTTCTTTAAAGAACTCAAAATTCACAGCTGGAAATGCAATTGCTGTTGATTCACAAGGTTCTGTATATGGCGTTACAAATACAATGAACGCAAAAGATATAACAGTAAAATCAGCAACAGCTAATTTGACTCTTGATAAAACTAATATGACTGCTACAAATGATATTAATCTAGATGCTGCAGTTGCTTATAAACATACAAATTCAACAGTTAATGCAACAAACTCAATTACTGCAAAATCTGGTAACAGCTTAGTTCAAGATTCAATTACTGGATCAACACTTACAGCTAAGAAAATTAACTTAGAGTCTACAAAGAACAGTGTTAAATTTACTGATATCAGCGGTGTAAATGCTTCAGAAAGAACAACATATACAGCTTACAAAAACGTTGAACTAGCTAAAACCGGTGACTTCGTGGTTGATAAAATGGACATCAAAGCAAACGATGCAATAAAATTAACTTCAACTACAGGTTCAGTTGATATCCAAGGCGCAACATTCACTGGTAAAACAGGTGGAGCGACAAAGTTTGACGTTACTGCTTCTAAAAACATTACAAACCTAGGACAACAAACAGACGTTAACGGCTTAGTTGTTACAATGAACGCCGGTGGTAATGTAAATGTTAACATTAAAAACGCAAGTGACAGAGAAAAAGGCATCACAGTTAATGCTAATAACATTACATTAGAATCTCAAACACCTTTATCAGTGTCATCTCTAATAGCTAAGAACGATTTAACAATCGTGGCAGACAGCGTATTAGCTGGTAAACCATACACAAGTGAATTGCCGGTTGATGCTCAAGGTAATCCAAGATCATTAATGTCAGTTGGTGGAACATTCACTTCAACAGGATATACAATGACTGGTTCATACTATCCAACAACAGATGGCTTATACAACCAAAGACATCACATCCAATACGGTACAAATGGTGAAGAAAAAATCCTTCTTATTAACCCAAGACCGATTCCTATAATACCAAATGAACCAGAACCAGAACTTCCTGATGTAGTTGGAGTTGCTACAATGGTTAACAAAATTCCTCTAGCTCCAGAAGCTGCAAGCAGATTAGCTCAAATCACAGATAACAGATCAGCAATAGTAGATGTATTCGCAGCAGCTAGTCAAATCGAAATTGCAGACGATGACGAACAAAAACAATAAACATTAAAAATATCTTAATATACAAAAAGACCCAAGAAATTGGGTCTTTTTTTTACACTATTTACATAATTTTAAAATAATAAATATTAGTGTATAATATTCCTATATTGGGAGCGTATTGGAACTTATGAAGAAAAAATCTATTTTATTATTATCGGCTATATTATGTGCTAGTACTGCATATGCAGCTCCGGTTTATGAGTTTGCTCAACCGGCTAAGTCAGCAATCATGGATGTTGGTTCGGGGTTTACTTCATCAAATGTATCCTTGAGTGAATCAGAACTTGAATTTTATCTTCAACAAAAAGAAGAACTTGAAAAAGCTGTTATTAGAAATCCTGAGAATGCAATACTTCACTACCAATTAGGTACAGTTTATGATGCATTGGGACAAAAAGAGAGAGCTCTTTATGAATTTAGATACATTATTAACTCAGATAAAGTTTCAACATCAGCTATTGCTTCAACAAAAGAATATTTTCTTCAAAAAGTAAGTGCTAACCCTAATGATTATATGACTGTTTCAGTACTTGCTGAAATTGCCTATGTTCAAGGTGATACGGATAATGCTTTCAGATTAATCAAAAAATCATTGGAGCTTGACCCGACTCAGTCTTCGATAAGACTAAAATTAGGTAAATTGTATGCCAAAAAAGGCGAAACAGACAAAGCTGTTAGTATATTTAATTCATTGATTTTAACTAATCCTTATAATGATGATGCAAGACTTGCAAAAGCAGATTGCATGCTTCAAAAAGGAGATTTTTTGACTGCTAAAGAAGAATATAAGCAGCTAATTAAGAGCAATCCTGAAAATATTGATGCAAGAGTCGGTTTATATGAAACAATAAAGAAGATTGGTGCAAGAGTTAACGCAATTGAGGATTTATATCCTGATTATAAAGATGTACAAATGAATTCGGGTGTCTATTATAGACTTGCTTCTGATTTGAAATCAAGAAATAAATTAGATGATGCTAAATATTATTATGACCAGGCTATAAGTTTTGACAATAATAATGCAAAGGCTTACATTGATTTAGCTGATATTTATACAAAAGAAGGAAATATGGCTAAAGGTAGAGAACTTTTAGACATCGCTCAAAGAGTTTTGCCTTCAGACAACGATGTTAGGAAAAAGTACAATACACTTGTCGCTACAACATCCGCAGACCCTCTTAACGAAGCGCTTGAGCTTATAAAAAATGGTCTTTATGAAGATGCACGCAGTGTATATTTATCAATAAATCCTAAAACAGCTGACATCTATACAGGAATTGCTTCTTGTTATCAGTATGAAGGAAAATATGACGATGCGCTTGAATATCTAAATAAAGCACTTGAAATTGATCCTCAAAACTCAGACGTGAATTACTATTTTGCGTTTTTATATGTTAATAAAGAAGATTTAACTTCTGCTAAAAAATATCTTGATAAATCCCTCGCGATAAATCCTAATAATCAAAAGGCGATTAAACTTTCTGATTTTATTGCAAGTCAGGAAAGTTCAAAGTTAGTTGATCAAGCGTTCTATGCTTTTGATACTCAAAACTACAAAGAAGCATTGAGATTATTAAACATAATTATCTCAAAAAAACCTGATGGAGCAGATGCTTATTACTATAGAGGTTTGGTTCAAGCATCTCTTGGTGATAACAAAAATGCGGTTACAGATTTTCAAAAAAATATTTCTTTAAACCCTAAAAACTCTCTAGCATATTACTCTTTAGGTGTTTCTTATGACAGTTTAGGTAAAGGAAAAGAGGCTTTGGTCTCATACAAAAAATATCTTGAAAATCCAACAACAGACAAATCTTATGTGACTCACGCTACTCAAAGAGTCGAAGTTTTGTCTAAAAAATAATATTATTAAGTTTTGTTAAGTATATATCGAAGTATATAGCAATTATATACTTCGATTTGTTTTTATATAAGAGTAAGAATGATTTTCAAAGTAAAATCAGAAAGAGAGTATGGTATGTCAATAGCAAATGCACAATTAACAGTTTTTATGTTAACTTCATATAAATCAACTTTAGCTTCAAAATTGATGGGCATATCAAATGAAAGAATAATGTTATCAACATTAAAACAAGCAAAGATGCAACAACTCTCAAACGCACAAACTTCACAAATCACTGCTCTAAGAGAACAAGCAGAAGCAGCTTTAGAATCAGGTTCAACAGCAGATTACGATAAAATTATGGAATATATCGAACAACTTACAAGTATTAAACTAGACACAACTGATTCAGATGTAACATTACAAACGATCGCATTAAAAGACAATGAACTTGATATAAAACAAAAAGCTCTTGAAACAAAATTAGCAGCAGTTACAGATAATTTAGAATCACAAGAAAAATTACTAGAAAACAATATTAAAGAAGATTTCTCAACATTAGGTTCATAATAAAAAATTCAAATATTTTAAAAAAGAGTCAACTTAAGCAAGTTGGCTCTTTTTGTAAAAATAATGCAAATTAGTATTATGATTACATAACATTCTATTGGAAACATGTTTTGAGTTTGATATTATTTAGTCATGGATATTTTTAAAACATTTGAGATGTTTCTTTCAACGCCATTGAGTATAATCCATAAAAGGATTATACGTATTTTACATGTTGAGGGAAATATATTTAACAGAAAGCTTCCAATGCAGCTTGATGTTGATGAAAAATCAGCTCAGATAACCGTTTATAACAACGAGAGAGTGTATAAATTATTGTCCAACGTAATCTATAAGAAGAAATTTTTTGATGAAAATAAACAAAGCAAAGTTTGTAACTAGCGCGCCATCCTTAAAGGAGTGCCCAGTTTTTAATTTACCCGAGTTTGCCCTTATAGGAAGGTCAAATGTTGGTAAGGCTTCTTTTATTAACGCAATTGTTAATATGAAAGGACTTGCTAAAACAAGTAATAAGCCCGGTAAAACAAGGCTTATTAACCTATTTAATGTGGACGAAAAATTTATTGTAGCAGATTTGCCTGGATACGGATTTGCAAATGTTTCAAAAAAAATGAAAGACGATTGGCAAAAAAATATTGAAAATTATCTTCTTAATAGAGAGGATTTAGTTTGTCTTATTCAATTTATTGATTCCAGACACAGTCCGCAAAAGAATGATTTGCAGATGGCAGAATGGATAGCTTATCATGGATTGCCACATCTTGTTATAGCAACAAAAGTAGATGAAATTTCTCGTTCCCAAGTAAAAAATGTCACTGATAAATTTGCAAAAGAATTGGGTTCAATAGTTCTTCCTTTCAGCAAAAATAATAATTTTTACAACGGCAATATTATAACTGCGCTCGAAGAAAGAATTCTTTCATACAATTAGCGGATAAAAATTGAGAAGAAATCGCACACAATATAGATAAGGGGTATAAGTGTGGGGTTGTCTTATGAATGGGAGAAATCTAGCCTATCAAGTCTTTGAATTTGAGGTTTATACAAATCCAAATCAGGCAATTTCTGAGTCTTTAACTCAGACTTGGACAGAGCAGGCTGTTGAATGTTATTCAATTGGTTGCGACTGTTCAAAATGCTCAATAACTAAAGCCAGATACTCATTTAGATGTAAAATGAGTGAAGTTGTAGGTATTCTACTTGAAAAGTATGGTGAACCCCAACAAGAATTAAGCGTTTAGTTTTCTGTATCAGGTTTTGTTTTTTCTAAAAAGTGTTTAATCGCATCATCTATGTTAGTAGGTGTTTCAAGGGAAAGATCTCTTTCTCCATATTTTAGGGTTTGATAGCCTCTTTGAGTAATTTTTTTGTAGATAATAAGCAGTGTTATTATCGCAACAATACAAACAACGGTTATCATAATTGTAAAGCCAAACTTTTGCATTACAAATGATAATTCACTTGTCTTTTCTGTAGTATTATTAGCTGTTTCTGCAAGTACGGATTGTACTTGCAGAAACATTATTGAAATAATTGATAATAATTTTGTAAGATTATTTTTCATCTTCAGTTGTAGCCTTTGTTGTTTTACTTTTTGCTGTAGTAGTTTTCTTTCTGCCTTTAGCTTTTGGTTTTTCTTCTTTTGCTGCTTCTTCTGATGTTGTATTTTCTTTTACTTCAGAAGTCTTTTTTCTGCCTTTTGTTTTGGTTTTTTCTTCTTTGTTATCAGGAGCTTTTGAGACTTCTTTTTCTTCTGTTTTGTTTACTTGTATTGTTTCAGAAGGTTTTACTTCTACCTCAACAGGAGTTGCAGGTACAGATGCAGGTGCCTGAGCTGCAATTATTTTTTGTTCTTCTTTTGGCGTTTCTTTTACTTCCTCAACTTTTTCTTGTTGAGGTCTGTTATTATTATAATGTTTTTGTTTATTTTTGTTAAACTTGCCGCCTTTATTGAAGTTTTGGTTGTTTTGATTTTGATTTTGATTCTGATTTGGATTTTGGTTTTGGCTGTTTTCCTGAGTGTTTTGTTGTTCTTGCGGCTCATTAGTATTTTGGTAGTTAAAAACTTTATTATTTTTATGAGCTTGATTTTTGTTTTTTAATTGTTGAACAGGAACTTTAAGTTTAGCTGCTTTTGCCTTGTATTCTCCTTCTGCAACTGATGAAGAGAAAGATAAATCTTCAGCTGTAAAACCTTGTCCTCCGCAATGAGGGCATTTTTTACTGAATATCTCAGCTAAAGCCTGGCCTTGTCTGTGTCTTGTAAGTTCAACCAGACCTAAGTCTGAAAGCTGTCCTATTTGAGGTTTTGCTTTATCGTTTTCAAGTGCAAGTTCGAATTCTTCCATAATTGCAAGTTTATCGTTTCTGTTTGTCATATCAATAAAGTCAACGATAACCATACCGCCGATATTTCTCAATCTAAGCTGCCTTGCAATCTCTTGAACAGCTTCTTTGTTGGTTTTTAATATTGTTTCATCTTGAGTTGAAGAACTTACGAATTTGCCGCTGTTAACGTCCACTACTGTTAGTGCTTCTGTAGTTTGAATATAAAGGTAACCGCCTGATGGAAGATTAACTTTTGTTTGTAGCGCAGCTTTAATTTCTTTTGCTACTCCTGATGATACGAGTAAAGGTTCTGTTCCTTTATAAACGTTTATTTCGATGTCACGTTTCATATTCCAGTTTTGAAGGATTTGTTGAGTTCTATGCATTGCAAATGAAGTGTCAACAATGATTTCTTTAACATCTTCAGTGCACGCTTCTCTCATGACTCTATAAAGAAGGTCTTGGTCTCTATATAAAAGGCTTGGAGGCTCATGGGTTTCGGCTGCTGTAATAATTCCGTTCCATTTTTCCAAGAGAAGTTCTAAATCTTCTTGAATGTCGTTATCAGATTGACCTTCAGCCTCAGTTCTAACAATTACACCAAGTCCAACAGGTTTTAACAAACTTACAACAGCTTTCAATCTAGCTCTTTCTTTAGAAGAAACTATTTTTCTGCTGACATTTATACCTGTTTCATGAGGCATAAGAACTAAAAACCTACCCGGTAAGCTGATTGAAGTTGTTACTCTTGGGCCTTTGTGTCCTGTTGGTTCTTTTACAACTTGTACAATAATTTTTTGTTTTGGTGATAATTTTTCTTTTAACGTTCCTTTTCCGATAGCGTCATTTGCGTGCAAAAAGCCCATTTTATCTGAACCGACGTTAACAAATGCTGCATCTATACTTGGTAAAACGTTATCTACCGTTGAAAGATAAACATCATTTAAAAGAATGTCTCCTTTGTTTACATAAAACTCACAAACTTTTCCATTCTCAATAACTGCTGCGATGTTATCTCTTTCAGCGATTACAATTGATTTTGCCATATTATTTCCTTTTTAAATCTATAAACCTTTTTTATCAAAGTTCATTAAGATTTTCGTCAAAGAATTTAGTTCTTGTAATTTTAAACTGAATTTCAGGATAAAACAGTTTTAATACTTCATCTGATTTTATTGAAGGAATTTCACTGTTTTGGCCAACTTTTAAAACCATAGTGATTATACCGTCATTGTAATCACAAGATTTCATTGACTTTTTAATGTTAATAAACTTTGTAATACCTTTTTTATTTTTCTTCTCTATGAATATTTCATCACTTGAAGAAATCTTATCTATAATATACACCAATTCTTCAAATTTTAAAACATTTTTTTTCAAAGTTTCTATTTTATACTCGGCCCATTGAGCTGAAATCTCAATTGCATCAGCTCCTTTAGGCATTTTTTTAATATTTAATATTTCAATTTCTTTTGGCAGAACTTTTTGCAAAATACTTTTTAGCTCTTCAGGTTCTATATCGTTAAATATATCTATATCAATAAGTTCGCAGGTGCTTTCTGTAAAAATAGGAAGCGCAATACCTAGTGATATTTTAGGTGTAGGATTAAAACCTTGCGAAAATGCTAAATCGAGTCTGCTTCTAAAAAGGGCTTTGATTATTGTGTTCTGCCAGTCAAGATGAGAGACATAACGGAGTTTTCCTGCTTTAGAAAGTTTAATCCTATATTTTATTGCTTTTGAATTATCTTTTAATTCGTTATTGATAGGTGATATTGTTGGAATATAGGGTTTATCAATAACTTTGTGGGTTTTAAGATTTTTGCAAACGCCGCAATTTACGCAGTTAAACTCGCAAGGAATTGTATTCTCTGCGTTTAACGCTTTTTTATACTCCTGTTTAAACCATTCTTTATCTATGCCTGAATCAATTACATCCCAAGGAAGCTCTGCTTCTATATCGTAATTTTTTTGTGCAAGTTCATCAAAATCAATGCCTAAATCTTTTGCTATTTGAGTCCATTTTGCAAAATCAATATTCTCATCCCAGCTTGTTAGGTAATAGCCTTCTTCCTGAAGTTTTTGTATAAATCTGCCAAGACTTTTATCTCCTCTTGTTAAAACAGCTTCAAGTTTGGACACAAAACTAGTGTGGTAGTTGATTTTTAAGTTCTTTATATGTCTTGTTTTTGCAAGAAGATGATCGATTTTTTCTTTAATTTCCTGCTCTGAGTTTTGTCCGTGCCATTGGAATGGAGTAAAAGGCTTTGGTACAAATATTGATATTGTGCAGGTGACTTTTAGAACATCTTTCAATTGAAGCTCGTCTCTTAAAAGTTTTGCTTTGTATCTTAATTTATTTAAGAGTTCAGCCATTTCGTCAATATCTTCAATAGTCTCTGTTGGAAGTCCCAAAATAAAATATAGCTTAATAGAGCTAAAACCTTCTTTATAACAGGTTAAAATAGTATCTGTAATCTGCTCTTCGGTAAGGTTTTTATTGATTACATTTCTAAGTCTTTGGCTTCCGGCTTCAGGAGCTAATGTTACCGTCGATTTTCTAACTCCTTGAACAAGGTGTGCTAATTTTGCGCTATATCTGTCAATTCTCTGGCTTGGAAGTGATACAGATATTTTTCTTTCAGCTAACTTTGAATGAAGCTCTTCTATTACGCTTTCGATATTTGTATAGTCGTTTGAAGATAAGGATAAAAGCGAGTATTCGTCATATCCTGTGTTATCAACAGATTTTATAACTAAATCAATTATATCTTCTGCTTTTCTTTCTCTTATTGGAAGGTTTGTGTGCCCTGACTGGCAAAAACGGCACATTCTTCCGCATCCTCTTCTTATCTCAATTATGCTTCTATCGTGAACGCAGGTTGAAAAAGGAATAGGGTTTCTTGTTAGGCCTGTATGATTTTTAAGGTTTGATACTCTTTTTTTTGTTTTGTTATTTAATTTTGGCGAATAGACACCCTCAAGTTTTGCAAGCTCAAGTATTATTTCGCTTCTTTTTAATCCTTTGGCTTTTAAATCTTTATATTTTTCAACAAGCTCGATTATTAAATCTTCGCCGTCTCCAATCATAAATATATCTATGAAATCAGACATCGGTTGAGGATTATAAGCGCAAGGCCCACCTGCTACAATTATCGGCGAATCTTCCCCTCTTTCTTCTCTTAATATAGGAATATTGCCGAGGTTTAATATTTCAAGCGCAGTGGGATATGCAAGTTCATATTGAAGAGAAAAAGCTAAGATATCAAATTCTTTTAGGCTTTTTTTATGCTCTAAACTTTTTAAAGACTCCCCTTGTTCTTTTAGAATTTCTCTATAGTCAAAATCAGGTGCATAGACTCTATCCGCGAGGAAATCTTTATGCTCATTTACAATGCTGTATAAAATTCTCTGCCCGAGATTTGATATTGCAATCTCGTACTTGTCAGGAAAAACAAACGCAATACGACTAGAGCTACTGTCCCAATCTTTTTTGTAAGAAAGGTACTCTCCTCCAATATATTGATAAGGTTTTTTTACTCTGTATAAATTCGACTGTTCTTCTAACGTTAATTCTTCTTGTTCTTGACTCATTTATGCTAAATCTTCCGGGATAAATTTTTCTATCTCAATAATCTTACCATTAAGTTCATTATTTTGGAATTTACCAATAAACTCGATAATTTTATTGTGAGGGATTTTGTAATTGTATAGTGCGACGTTGCCGTCTTTTTCCCTCATTACTCTAACAATATACATGCACTTTTTCGCGTATTCAAGTAAGTGCTCTTCACTAAAACGCTTGCCGTTTAGGTCTTTATCAAGCCTTACATATGTAAACCCGAGAAAATACTTAACCTTCTCAGATTCAGCTTCTGTAAGAGCTTTCTCCTTGTGGCGTTTAAATATATCTATTACTTTATCATTTATATTGTCAGACATATTTTCAATTTAACAGATTCTTTGCAGGCATGTCCAAATGTTAAGAAATTTAGAAAAATAAGAAAAAATAAAGCAAGTCTTTCGACTTGCTTTATCAGATTTATATTATGTGATTATTCTATTATTTCATTTCTGTAAGAACTTTTAAGCCATCATTTGCTGCTTTTTTAACTTCTTCGTTTGCATCTTCTTTAGCTTTTTCGAAGATTGGTGTAAGAACTGCTTTGTATTCAGGTCTTGCAATGTGAGTTAAAGCTGTTAATGCGCTTGCTCTGATTAATGGATTAGGGTTTGATTTTGCAGTTTGTGTAATTTGTTCTGCTGCAGGTAGGTCTTTAATATCAAGTTTAGTTCCTGTTTTCTTTTCAACTTCGCCTACTAAAAGGTTTTGTAAGAATGCGATTGTATAGATTGCATATTCTTTATTTCTTTCAGCAACTTCCATTGGAGTCATTTTGCTAGCTTCAGCTGTTTCTTCAGGAGTTAAAGTTTGTTTATCAATTAATTTTTGTCTTAATTCAAGTTGTTTAGGGCTAGGTCCTTCAAGTTTAGTTGTATCTTGAGCGATTACAGATAATAGACCTTCCATAATTTGTGTATCTAAGAATGCAGTTGCTGCATCAGGTGTTTCTTGAGTAGCTTTAGCTATTTCTTCAATTGTATCAGATTGAACTTTTAAGTCTTCTGAATGTAATTTTTTAGCAAATGAAGGAACATCTACTGTGGCAGGAGCTGCTTGTGGAGCTACAACTTCAGGAGTTTGTGGAGCTGCAGGAGCTACTTGTGGAGCTGCCGCTGGAGCCTCAGGTGCTGCTGCTTGAGGAGCTTCAGGAATAACAGGAGCAGGAGCTACTGCTTCAGGAGCTTGTGGAGCCGCAGGAGCTACAGGAGCTGCTTGTGGTGCGTAAGCCGGTTGTTGCATTGTTGGCATATAATATGATTGAGGAGGTGCTGCAAATGCTTGTGGGTTTACGATATTTATGTTAACCGCATTAGCTTGTGGTTGTTGCGGATATACTGATGCTTGTGGATATTGGTAGTAGTAACCATTTTGCACAGGCGCTTGTTGCGCGACTGCTACAGGTTGAGCAACTGTTGTTGCCGGTTGTGGAGCTGTCGTTTGCGGATACTGGTTATTAACTGCTTGGATCATGTGGTTCCCCTTTATTTAATATTTCTACATAATATACATCTGACACTCTTTTAAATAACCCTGAGAATTAATTATTGCTAGAATGTCTTTTTATAATTTCACAAAAAAAACTGAAAATCAAATAACCATGGGCTGTTTGGTTATATAAATTCAAATTTACATTCTGTAATATTTTTGATTTTGCTTTCTTATTAATGCTTACA
Organism: Cyanobacteria bacterium OH_CDB_20; assembly: GCA_023415935.1. Lineage (GTDB taxonomy): Bacteria > Cyanobacteriota > Vampirovibrionia > Gastranaerophilales > Gastranaerophilaceae > JAEZIX01. Next base: position 49,761 of record JAEZIX010000048.1, read on the forward strand.
GCCTACTTTTCTATACTCTTTATTACATAGTTTCATGCTTGTTTTTTAAAAAAATAATAATTATTTTATTAGAATTCTTAATCTTTTATAGATTTAACATGACTTTTAATATAGAATATCTTTACAGGCATGGGTTTAATTATTGAATTATTATGAGTTTGAATACAGAATCTAGTTCTAAGAACAAGAATACATTTAATATTAAAAATTACTTAGAGTTGATTGAAACACTTGCAAAAGTTGAGTACAAAAAACTTTCTTGTGCACATTTAGTTGAGTATTCAGAACTTATAAACATTGGTACACAAGTTGTCCATAAATTGTGTTGTAACGCAAAACCCGATGCTTATAATAAATCTTATATTTCAACAGCCATAAAGTGGGCAATAAGAAATGAAGTAAGACGCCGATATAAGTGGTACATGCTGAAAAACCAGAAGAGCCCGTCTTATATTTCTGAAGAAGATCCAAATGCAATCAGAGAGGCTGTTTATAAGACAATTCTTTCTATTGATGAGATGGCTGAAGCGGATTCTCCTACTCAAATCCGTGATCACAAGAGAAATCCTGAAGAAAAGCTTGTTTTCCATGAGCTTAGCGAAGGAATAAAAGAAGCAATAAAAAAATTACCTCAACGCGAAAAAGAGCTTATAGACTGCAAATTTTTCAAAGATAAAAAATTAAGAGAAATAGCAGAAGAATTTAATCTTTCACCTTCAAGAATATCTAGAATTATACAATCTGGTTTGAATAAAATTAAAAAAGAGCTTGTAAAACAAGATCTTGATTAATTTTAAAACATGCCTTTTCGCCAGAATTTGTATCCTATAAAAGCAGAAATCATGAAAGCAAGAAGTGCAATTAGCACGAAGCCTAGAGGATGATCTGATAGTGGTACTTTTACGTTCATTCCCCAGAATCCAGAAATCATTGTCGGAATTGCCAATATAATTGTTACTGATGTCAAAAATTTCATAACCATATTCAAATTGTTTGAAATTATTGAGGCAAATGCATCCATCATACTTTCTAAGATGTTTCTGTGCATTTCTACCATATCAAGCGCCTGTTTGTTTTCAATGATTACATCTTCGATCATATCAAGATCATCTTCATTAAGGGTGAACAAGTTTTTTAAAGTGGTATTGTTCCCTAGTCTTACAAGTTTTTCAAGAACTATGCCGTTGTTTTTAAGTGCCGTTGTAAAGTAAACCAAACTCTTTTGAACTTCAAAAAGTTTAAAAAGAGCTTTGTTCTTCATTGTTTTCCTTAAATCTACTTCGATTTTTTCCGTTTGTTTATTAATAAATTCTAAATATCTTAAGTAAAATTTTGTAGATCTGAATAATATTTGGAAAAGTAAATTGGTTCTTTTGTTAGTGTTAAAAAGTTTTTCTGTATCTTTGCTAAAGAAGGAAAGAATCTTGTTTTCATATAGAGTTACAGTAATAAAATAATCAGGGGTAAGGATTACGCCAAGAGGAATTGCGTCAAAGTTGTCTTCATCTTCCATTACAGGAATATTTGTGATGATAAGCATAAGATTGTCGTCAAACTCAATACGAGAACGTTCTTCGACGTCTAATGCATCTCTGAGGTAGTCTGCATCAATATTTATTTTTGCGGCAACTTCTTTAATCTCATCAGTTGTTGGTTTGATAAGATTAATCCAGGCGCCTCTTTCTATGTTTTCGAGGCTCTGTTCAACTATTTTACCTTCAATTGTTTTTAGTATTTGAAGCATAAAAACCTTCTCTAAAAATAACTGAAATTATTATACATTAGTAAAAATAAAAATAACTCATTTCGCTAACGTAAAAAAAAATTACAACATTAAGATAAACATTGTTCTATTGATTATTTTTTATAGTATATTAGTGCATGAGTATCTGAATAAATATTCGGGTATAAAAATTACGAGTGTCAGAAAACCAAGAGTTGGAGGAATCAATGGCAAAATTAAATTTAATGGCATACATCTTACCCCCTGATGATAAAACTTTTTACACCTTATTTGAAAGAAGTACTGATGTATGTAAAAAAGCAGCCGAGCTTTTTCATGACATTATTGAGTCAGAGCTTACTGATGAGCATATCAAACAGGCAAAAGATTATAAGCATTTGAGCAATGATATTGTAAAAGAAACTTTGGTTGAACTTAACAATACATTTGTTACTCCTATTGATAGAGAAGACATTCAGCAAATTGCAACTCTTTTAAATAGAATTACAAAAAAGATTGTGAAAGCATGCGTTAATTTAAGAGTTTATAGACTTGATACATATACAAAAAATATGCATGAACAAGCAAAAACTCTTCAAGAAGCTGCAAAAGAACTTGATTTTATTATTCACAAATTTAAGAAAGTAAGTTCTATAAAGGAAATAACTGAAAGTAATTTGAGAATGAAAGAAATAGAAACCCATGGTGATGAAATATTATTCGCAGCCATGGATTCTTTATTTTCAGGCAAATACGATGCTCTTAACGTAATAAAATTGAGAGACATACATAAAGATATTGAAAACGCATTAGATACTTGTTTTTCAGTTTCTGATAATGTCGTAAATGTTGTTTTGAAACAAAGTTAGGAAGCTGTTATGACATTAGGAATAGTTTTATTAATACTTGTTGTAATTGCTGCGCTTGCATTTGAATATATCAATGGATTCCATGATTGTGCAAATGCCATTGCAACAGTTGTATCAACCAGAGTATTGAGCCCAAAACAGGCTGTTATGTTTGGAGCTTCATTAGAATTTTTAGGTGCATTAACAGGTACACACGTTGCCAAAACAATAGGTTCTGGTATCGTAAATGCGACTGATATTACCCTTCAGGTTATATTATGTGCGCTTTTGGCAGCTATAGTTTGGAATTTGTTTACATGGCTTTTAGGTCTACCATCAAGTTCATCACACGCATTGATTGGCGGTCTTATTGGGGCTTCAATAATGCATGCCGGTCCGCATTGCGTACAAATGGGGCATTTGATGGAAAAAGTAATAATTCCAATGTTTACATCACCTGTAATAGGTTTTACAACCGGATTTTTGTTTATGTTGTTTTTGTTAAAACTTGTACATAAAGCAAAACCAGATATTGTAAACAAAAGATTTAGAAAATTCCAGCTTTTATCTTCAGGCTTGATGGCATTGAGTCACGGTTCCAATGATGCTCAAAAAACAATGGGTATAATTACACTGTCTTTAATTGCCGGCGGTGTTTTGCATACTCCTGCTGACGGGCATTTTGAGATACCGATATATGTTATCCTTACTTGTGCATTAATGATGGCAATGGGTACTATGTCTGGCGGTTGGAAAATCATAAGAACAATGGGACATAAGATTATCAGATTGAAACCTATCCACGGTTTTGCAGCTGAAACTTCTGCTGCGTCAATAATTTTGACAGCATCACATTTTGGAATACCTCTAAGTACAACTCACGTCATCTCAACTTCTATAATGGGTGTAGGTTCTACTATGAGAGCATCTGCAGTGAAATGGGGAATCGTAGGCAACATTGTTTGGGCTTGGGTCTTAACAATTCCATCTTGTATGGTTGTTGCTTCTGTAATTTATTCAATATTAAGACATGTTCCTCACTAAATAACAATTTTAATAAAGAAAACCTCCGATTCGGAGGTTTTTTTGTTAAAAAAATTAAAAAAAACAGTTTACTTTTATTTTTTGCATGATAATCTAATATTTATGGAAACACTAGTTCAACAATTTTTATTACCGTTTACGGCATTATTTTTTACTCTGGATGCGACAGGATTGATACCTATATTCATATCATTAACGTCTGAATATACGCCTGCAAGAAGAATCAATACAGTTAAAAAAGGTGTCTTTTGTGCTTTTATAGTACTTTTGTTTTTCGGATTGTTGGGAACTCAAGTTCTTAATTTATTCGGTATAACATTAGGTGCTTTTAGGGTTGCCGGTGGTATTTTGCTTTTAATTATGGCAATTGAACTTGTTTTAGATAAGCCAGAGGCTGCAACTTCTTGTGATCCAAGTGAAGATCTTAAAAAATCAGATATTTGGGTATTTCCACTAGCAGTTCCTCTACTTTCAGGACCAGCGTCTATCTCAATGCTTATTATGTTTATGAAACAAGCAGAACATGATTTATACAAACAGCTTTTAACAATGTCAGCATTACTTGCAAATATGGTAGTTGCTTTGATAATCTTATCTTTTGCTTCTAAAATATGCGGAGTACTTGGAAAAACCGGTATTCAAGTTCTTAACAGAATATTTGGTATAATCCTTGCTGCTATGGCTTGCCAGTTCATTATAAACGGATTTATCGAAGCATTTCATATTGATGCAATATTAAAAATCTTGCACGTTGCAGCTTAATCATTTATTTTAAAAGGCTTTTGATATTCACAATGTAATTTATAGCTGCTTTTTCAGCTGTATATTCAGTTATTGTATTGTAAGCGTTTTCATATATCTTTTTAAGAGCATCTTCAGGCATAGATTGAATTTTGTTTATTGTATTTACCAGCAGATTTACTCTTTGTTTGGTAGCAAAGCCGTTTACGTTGTTTTGCAAAATGCCGTCAATTCCGTCGTTGAAAGATGAGATTACAATGTTAGCTTTTGCCATAGCTTCAAGATATGCCATTCCAAAGGTTTCTTTTTTACTTAGAAGTATAAATATATCTGATGTTTTAAGTTCTTCAAGAACCTGCTCTCTTGGTAGATTGCCGAGAAAGGTCACATTTTCGTATATTTTTAATTTTATAACAAGTTCTTTAAGCCTTTTTAGCTCAGGACCCTCTCCTATTATTTTATAGTGCCAGTTTCTGTGTGGAAGTTTGGCAAGAGATTTTATAATAATATCTATATTTTTTCTCTTAATTAATGATGCGACCGTAATTATATGCAAAAAGCCGTTTCTTATTTCGGAAAAATCCTCGTATTTTTTGAGGAAAAAACTTTTAGGTTCAATATATTTTGACTCTATTCCCGAATACGCCACAAAAGTCTTACATTTGATGTATGGCATAAGTTTTATTATTTTTTTCTCAAGTTCAGGACTTCTTGCTGCTATTAAATCAGCTTTAAGATATGTTTCTTTTAGATTTTTTGAAAAATGAATTTTATATAAAAGATTTGTCAAAACTTCAATATCAGATGCGTGAACTGCATTGATATATGGAATTTCTTTGTTTTCAAGTAATTTTTTTGCAAAAAGTGAGCCCGATGGCATATGACTTACAACAACATCATAATTATCTATCGAAAACTCTTCAGGGAGCTTACGTGTTACGTCTGTTAAAAAAGGAGTCGAATAGTTTACGTTAAAGATTTTAGATTTTGTTTTTTCGTCTTCGAAAATTGCGTTTTCAAAAATCTTTTTTCCTCTAATAAAAGCGTTAAAAAGAAAATTTGGTCTTAAAATGTCAGTTTTATAACCCAATTTATTCCAATTCTCAACAAATGCAGAAAGTGTCCTGGGGTCTTTACTATTGTTTACCGGGTATAAATCTGTGATTAATAAAATGTTCATAGAACAAATATATCATACATTTAAAGTTTTTAAAAATTCTGCCGTTACATTATAAGTGAGATTGAAGAGATAAGGAATATTTTATGGAGATTGAAATACTAGAATATCCGGCATTAGTCTATAAAGCTAATAGAAACAATGTTTTTATAGCGAATTGTATAGTAAAAAACCTTATGGGTTATGGCAAAACAGAAGAAGATGCTGTAAATAATCTTGAAAATGCCTTGAATCAAACTTATAAAGATTATATAGTTAAAGTAAGCCCGATGAAAGAGTTGGCACTTTAATTAAGGTTTTTTATGGATGATTTAAATATTAGGAATTATGCGCATATAGGTGACGCTGTTTATGAGGTTTTTATAAGAGAAAAGGTTATTTATTTGACTGCAAACTCTAATAAACTTCATTCTTATACGGTTAAGTTTGTTAATGCAGGTTTTCAGAAAGAGCTTTTGGAAAAAATTACAGAATTTCTTACAGAAGATGAAAAAGATTTGGTAAGAAGGGGACGTAATATACCTACATCTGCTGCAAGAAGGATAAATAAGTCACTTCATAGTTATGCAACAGCTCTTGAGGTGCTTCTGGGATATCATTATGTCCATAAAAAAGAAAGATATGTTGAGCTGTTAAATATTATCGAAAAAACTGTTGATTTTTCAGCAATTGTAAGGGGGGGGCATAGTGTTTGATATTTTTAAAAAGAAAAAATATTATTCGTGTGATTTTCTAAATAATGAGTTAGCTTTTTTTACAGATAGAATTACAAGCTGTTGTTCAGGTTATGACGGAATTAAATATACAAAAAATATATTGGCTAAAGGTAAGTCTAACGAGGCTTCATAGTGCGTTTCCAGCTTCAAAAGCGTTAGATTTCTTAACCAATCAAAAATTTTCTTTTAAAATATATAAATTAGTGATATTATAATTAAAGTTAGAAAAGAAACGGTGTCCCGTTTCTTTTTTTATTACCGCAGTACAATTTATGTATTAGCTTGTTACAGAAAGGCAAAGGTTATGAAGAAAGATAAAAATCAAAATGATTTGAGTCAAAATAAACATGACCATTTTAATAAAAAAGAGCTTATGGATAAGCTAATTCCGCTTATTGATAATACGGCTATGAGGTTTAATCTTATACCAATTGAAGTTGATTTGTCTAAAGAAAATCACAAGTGGTTTTTGAGGATTTTTATCTATTCAACTGAAAAAAATATCGGTATTGAAGATTGTGAAAATGTTTCAAGAAGTCTTGGTGATTTTTTAGAAGAACTTATGCCTTTTAAATTCTATTTAGAAGTAAGTTCTCCAGGTATAGAGAGAAAACTTAAATCAGATAGAGAATATATGGTTTTTAAAGGGAAAGATATTTCTCTAAAACTTAAAAATGCAATAGATGATAGCTTTGAGAAGCAGTTTGTTGCAAAAATACTTGATTTTGATGAATCAGAAGGGCTAAAAATCTTCAGATATCTTGATAAAAAAGAGTTTACAGTTAAAAAAGACAATATAATTTACGCAAAATTATACGATAATACGTTATAGGAGATAAAAAATGATTAAAATCGGAACGGCATTATTTGAAGCTTGTGAAGAGCTTGAAAGAGAAAAGGGTATTTCAAAAGATGTATTAATTTCGTCATTATGTGACGCAATGGTTACAGCTTATAAAAAACATATAAAAGTTAAAGAAGCACCAAATGTTGAAGCAATTTTAGATGAACAAACGGGTGAAATCGGTGTTTTTAGAACAAAACTAGTTGTTGAAGAAGTTGAAGATGAAAATCTTGAAATTTCTTTAGAAGCAGCAAAAGAAATTGATGATGAAGTTGAACTAGAAGACGAAGTTAAAATCGAAGTAACTCCTGAAAACTTTGGTAGAATTGCAGCTCAATCAGCGAAACAAGTTATTACCCAAAGAATCAGAGAAGCTGAAAGAAAACTTGTACTAGACGAATTTTTAGACAAAAAAGGCACTTTAACAACAGGTATCATTCAACGTGTTGAAAACAGAAATGTAATAGTCAACATCGGTAAAACTGATGCTATTATGCCTCAAAAAGAACAAATTCCTGGCGAATATTACAAATCAGGAAGCAGAATCAGAGTATTCGTCCTTAATGTAAAAGAAACATCTAGACTTCCTCAAGTAATTGTTTCTCACGCTCATTCAGAAATTGTAAGAGAATTATTTGAACTTGAAGTTCCTGAAATTGAAGATGGTATTGTTGAAATCAAATCTATTGCAAGAGAAGCAGGATTCAGAACTAAAATTGCAGTAGCAAGTAATGACCCTGACGTTGATTCAGTCGGAGCTTGCATAGGACCAAGAGGTTCTAGAATTCAAACTATCATCGGCGAATTAAGAAACGAAAAAATTGATATCGTGAGATATTCTGAGGATCCTGTTGAATATATTGTAAACGCACTTGCTCCTGCAAGAATTGTTTCAGTTGATATTTTGGCAGATGATGAAACATCAAAAGAAGCATTCGTAATAGTTCCAGATGATCAGCTAAGCCTTGCAATCGGAAGAGAAGGTCAAAACGTTAGACTTGCTCATAAACTAACAGGCTGGAAAATAGATATTAAGAGTGTTTCTCAAGCTGAAACTATGGAAAGAGAAAGACCTGAAGCTGTTGTTTATGACAACGATGAAGAGCCTGAATATGAAGCTGATGATGAACTTCAAGAAGAAATTGCAGAAGAAATGAATCAGCAAGTATACGAAGAAGAAGATGTCTTAGCAGAAGAAGCAGCAGAAGAAGTTGCTGAAGAAACAGAAGAAGAATAAGATATATAGTATGACAATAAAAGATGGTTATTTATTAATAGCCATCTTTTACTATATTAATAATATTTTTTTGAGTTAAAATGAACATGGTAAAATGCAGTATCGTTTTATTACTTAGAGGATTTATAAAATGAAAAAAATAATATTAGGGTTAGTTGTTTTTTCAGCATTATCAATGAATATCGGATTTTGCGAGCAGTATTATGATGATTATTCTGCTCCAGAGGGAACTTATTACCAGACTGGGCTTAATTATCTGCAAAATAATCAATATACAAGTGCAATTCTAGAGTTTAAAAAGGCACTCAGAGAAAACTCGAATGACTTATCATCAAAAATTGGTATAACAAACGCTTACATTTCAAGAGCTGCTTATTACAACAATAAAACTCAAGAATATACGAAAGCTGCAAACGATTTGCGCTCTGCAGTATTTTATATGAAATATTACGATGATATGGCAAACGATTATAATACAAGTCAGGCAATGGCAGCGGCTATCCAAAACTTAGATGTCATTTTATCTTCAACAAACTATGATAAATCTGCAAAAAATAGAGCAAATACTGCAAGAAATTTACGTACGCAAGGTGAATTTGCAGCAAGTGCTTATGAATATTTTCAATTGATAGACACTCCTGCATACCAAAAAGACGCAAATGCTGCAATCGGTGATATTATGACCATATTGGGTAGGGGAACAAAATCTGTGTTCTATTATGAAAGAGCTGTTAATATGGACTCTAAAAATGCAGATTTGCACCTAAAACTTGCTAGAGCTTACGATTCAATTGGAAACACTGATGGAGCGGCTAGAGAATATAACCTAGCTCTTCAAAATTCAAGTGAACAAGAAGATATTTTAGCTTCACTTGAAAAAATTTGGATGCAAAAAATATCTCTAAACAATGCTGATGCTGAAGCGCATGCCAATTTGGGTGTTGTTTACCAAAAACAAGGTAAATACGATGCTGCTATGGCTGAGTATCAAAAAGCTGAATCTATTAACCCTGCAAATGTCACCACAAGGCTTAATATGGGAACGCTTTATCAGTATCAAAAGAATTATGACGGCGCAATATCTGCTTACAATTCTATTTTGCAGCTTTATCCGAACCATGTTAACGCGCATATATATAAAGCCCAATGCTTAAAAGAACTTGGCAGAAGTAATGAAGCTATTACTGAGTATAGAACTGTTCTTGCCTATGAACCACAAAATACAGTTGCAAAACAAGAAATATTTGATATTTTGAAACTTACAATGTCTCCTCAAGAAGTTATGACATACTTGTATCAAAATGGAAGTGCAGATTCAGACAGTTTTTATGATTTTGCCTATGAGCTCCACAAACAAAATAAACTTGATGATGCGATTACTTTTTACAACGAAACAATCAAATTGAATCCTCAAAAAGAAGACTGTTATGTGAATTTATCTCAAGCATACAGGCAAAAAGGTGATAATCAAAAAGCATTAGAAGTAATTCAAAAAGCAAAAGCTATGTTCCCTTCTAATAAGACTGTTTTGAATCAGTATAATTCTCTTGTTGCAGAAGCTGCGTCAGGCTTATATGCTGATGCAACAAATCTTTTTGAACAAGGGAAATATCAAGAAGCTATAACTAAATATCTTTCAATACAGCCTCAAACAGATGAGTCTACCCTTGGCGTTGCTGCTTCTTATCAGGCTCTTGAAAATTATCCAAAAGCGCTTGAATATTACAAAAAGGCATTGGCTCTTGATGCAACAAATGCCGACATTCCATATTATTTGGGTTCTGTTTATATGAATTTGAATGATTATGCTAATGCTAAAACTTACTTAAACAAAGCAATTGCTATGAATCCAAGTAATGCGCAGGCAAAAAATCTACTGAAATTTGTTAATGAGCAAGAAAGCAATAGTAAACTTGATAAAGCCTTAGATTTGTACGACAAGGGTAATTTCCTTGAAGCATTGAAACTTCTAAATGCAATTATTGCTGCTGATGTAAAAAATGGTACAGCATATTATTATAGAGGCCTAGTTTATGATGCTCAAAAGAAATATAATTTGGCGATTATCGAGTATCAAACGGCGCTTAAATACACAACAGACTTGTATCTTGCTTATTATTCAATGGCTGTAGACTATGATACACTTGGAAAATACCAACTTGCAAAATCTTCTTATCAAAAATATTTGGCTTCAGGGCCAGAGCTTAATGAATACACTAAATATGCAAGAAAAAGAGTTGCAGAAATAAAATAAACAATGAACGAGCAGATACAAAAAGGAATTGAGATTGGAAGTCTTAAAGTCAATAGTAAAGTAAGCCTTGCTCCTATGGCGGGGATTACTGATACTGTTTTGAGGCAGCTTGTAAGAAGATTTTCTCCAAATTCTCTTCTTACAACAGAAATGCTTAGCTCAGAAGCTCTAGTTCAAAGACCAACCGGTGCAATTTTAAAATATGAAGAGTTCGAAAAGCCTCTTGTTTTCCAGATTTCAGGGCATAAACCTCACTTAATAGCAAAAGCAGCTAAGATAGTAGAACATATGGCATCTGCAATCGATATAAATATGGGTTGTCCCGTAAATAAAGTTGTTAAAGGGACAGACGGTTGTGCTCTTATGAAAAATCCTGAGCTTGCTTCTGACATAATAAAAGCGGTAAAAGATGCTGTTGAAATACCTGTTACTTGCAAATTTAGGCTTGGGTGGAGTTTAGATGAGATAAACTTTGTCGAGTTTGCTAAAAAAATGGAAGAATCAGGCGCAGAATTTATTACTATCCACGCTCGAACCAGAAAACAATTTTATTCTGGTGAAGCTGATTGGGCAAAGGTTAAAGACCTTAAAGGCGAGATTAAAATACCTTACTTTATTAATGGGGATATAAATTCTGTTGAAAAAGCTAAAATGGCACTTGAGCTCTCAGGAGCAGACGGAGTTGCTGTTGCAAGAGGCGTAATGGGGGACCCATCATTAATCCATCGCATAGAACATTATTTTAGTACCGGTGAAGTACTTCAAGAGCCGACTTTACAGGATAAAATTGAACTTTTAAAATGGCATATAAACAAAGAAATTGAATTAAGGCGTGAAGACGTTGCAATAAAATTTGTCAGAAAGTTCTACCCGTATTATATTAAAGGAATACGCGGCGGCTCTGAATACCGCGGGAAACTTGTTACTGAAACGTCACTTGATAAAATAATAGAAACTCTTGATAGGATTGCTGAAGTTGGATAAAAAATATTTTGTCTATATTCTTGAAACTCAAAACGACACGCTTTACTGCGGTTATACTGATGATGTAAAAAAACGTTATCAAAAACACCTTGATGGAACAGGGGCAAAATACACAAAAGCTTTTAAGCCTCGAAAACTTTTGTATGTTGCTGGCTTTGAGACTAAGCAAGAAGCTACAAAAGAAGAATATAGAATAAAACATCTTACAAGAAGTGAAAAAATAAGATTGATTGAAGAAAACATTGGTGATAATATAGTTGGTAAAGTGGGCGTATAGTTCAGTTATCAAGCGACGTCTTGCTTCACGTAAAAGATTTAAATAATAAAATGAAAATTGAATAAAAAAATGGGTGCGTAGCTCAGTTGGTAGAGCAACTGACTCTTAATCAGTAGGTCCGGGGTTCGAGACCCCGCACACCCAGTTTTTAGAAAATTACTATGTCGATGTTTGAGGAAGATTATGTCTGAAGAAATTGATAAAGTTGATAAAATTAAGAAACATTCTATCTTTTCGTTTGTATTTTTGACAATGATTACTCTAGGACTGTACTATTATTATTGGCTTTTTTCAAATTATTCTAAACTCAATGATTTAGTGCCTGACTCAAGAAACAAAATTGGCTTAGGAATGCTAGTTACATTATTTATTTTATGGCTTTTAAGTCTTATATGTGTGTTCTCTATGCCACAGAATGTTCATTCAAGCTACTTTAATTCCATCTATGATGCTCTAAGAACTTTAAGTTATTTGTTTTCGACAATTATATCTTTAAAATCCTTGAGATTGGTTGAATTATATGCAAAAGAAAAATACAATATTAATTTACAATATAGTATAGTTTTATGTGTCATTTTTGGTTTATTGTACGTAGTATTTTCATTGAAGAATTATAAAGAAGATATACAATTAAATTAATTTCATATTTTATTATTTATTCAGAAATTTTCTAGAGTGGGTAATTCTGCCTACCCTATCTGCTTTTGAGTTTAGTTGTTTATGGTCTAAAAATATGCTATAATACCATAATATCTTTCCATTTTATTTTTGTTATCAGTTGATTGTTAGGGAAATACTAAAACGTATGTTTTGTTTGTATAGTTTTATTTTTAATACTATTGAAAAAAGGCTCAATGATGCTTACGTTTTAAGGTGCGAAAAATTAGTTTCATAAAGCGGGATAGGTAACTCTGTCTCGCTAGAATATGTTTTTATTGGCAATAACTTTATTGCCAATGCTCTTATTTTTTACACCTATAACTCATTAAGGAGATCAGAATGAAAAATATTAACGATTTTGAAGAAAAATTCAAAAAGAGATCAAATACACTATTAATACTTGATTATAACGGGAAAGTTTCCTCAACTGAGCCTAAAATGAATTCGCCATTATCAAATACAAGATTTAAAAGGGTAATGGAGAATTTTGCGCGCAAAGATTCTTTGAAAGTAGCAATAATAACAAATAAAGAAATAAATAAGTTTAAAAAAGAATATGGATTTGATGTAAATGAGATTAACATTTATGGCTTATCAAAGGGTGAACTTAAAAATGAAGAAGGTAGTACTTTTGAAAGTGAAGAAAAAATCATTGCAGATATAGTTGCCAGCAATCCTGACTATGAAGTCATATACGTAGGAGATGACAAAATATTGATTTCTAAAACAAAACAATTGGGCGGGTCTGCAATCGGTATTCTTCCATTATGTGCAAAAGGTAAGAAAAACGTTGATTTCACAGTTTCTCAGAATAAATTTGAAGAAACACTTATTACTATTAACAATTTATATATTTAATTGAATTTACAGGATAAAGGAGGCCTTTAGCAAGGTCTCTTTTTTATTCAGCAAGCAAATTATATTTTCGTGCAAGTTCAATTGATTCTTTATCCATAGCCATTGGAATTGAGCTAAATTGCATATCGCGGAAAACACAGTATCTGTGCCTGCCGTCTTGGAAGCTAACAGATAAGTTGCCGTTTTCTTCTCTTAAATATACTTCAGAAGCAGTTATCGGCTGGTATGTTTTTAGGTAATCCTTAAAGCCATCGTATCTTTCAGGTTGCTCCATCGGGTATTCGCCGAGATACGTGTCTGCTTGTTTAAAAACTTCTTCAAATTCGCGCGGTTTTATATACACAATCTTATGTGTATTTTTTCTGTGCTCAGGTACTTCCATTCTTGCTTTTACGGATTTTTCAGAAAATAGATCTTCTTTTGTAAGTTTTCTGTAGTTTATTCCTAAATTTTTTAAGTAAGTTTCAACAAGATAGTCTTTGTTATTAGGCATAGAACAGGTAGCATAGTAATTTGACGGATCTTCTGAAAAGTACGCACTGCCGCCTTCTTCATCAGCAATATCAACAAGTTCGTATGCTTCATATCTTTTATTTGCAGGGCATCTGTTAAAATCTATGTAAAAGCTGCCTTTAAAATTTATACTGTTATTCATCATAGCAATGTAAAACACATCAAGTATAAAAATTGCCTGACTTTATTCTTGTTCTGTTGCTTTGTCTAATTCTTCAAGTAACTTTTTTGCTCTTTTTTTAGCTGTATTTGTTTCAAAATAATTACCCATATCTTTTCTGTATATTTTATAAGGTGCCATTTTTAAACATTCACACAGTGTTGTTATTCCGTCTAAAGTTTCTAAATCGGTTAATTCAAGGTTATTCATTCTTAGTGGAAGTTTTACTATTGGTTTTCTAACAAATGTTCTGCTTTTTTGAAGAAGAATAATATCTCTTCCATATGGGTTAACCATATTCCCATCGACATTTTTGCTTGTTACAGTGAATTCAGGAGAGAGTTTTCTAGCTTCGTCGACCTTTTTGTTATAATAATCCATTGCGTCAAAATTGTATCTATATCTTTCTCTACCTGTTTGAATTGATTGTTCAACCTTTTCTGAAAATTTTGCGCCAAAAGAGGTTTTATTACTAATGCTGTTTATTCTGGAAATATGCATATTATATCCTTTCTTAATAATCAATTATGAGTTTTTTAGACATTCGCAAAGGGCTGTAATACCATCAAGACAAGCAATATCTGCAACATTAAGGTCACTTGAAAAAAGTGGTAAATCAAGCTGTGGCTTACATAAAAGCCTTGTCCCTTTTTGCAAAAATACTAAATCATCACCTGCAAAATTAAATAATCCCCCAGGTTCATTGCGAACAATTACATCTATTTCAGGTCTAATGGTTTTAGCTTCATCAACTCTTTTATTATAGTATTCAAGCGCAACCGGGTCTTCTTTGTATCGTTCTTGCCCTATTTGAATTGATTCTTCAACTCTTTTAGATAACTTTGCGCCAAAAGATTTCTGATAATATCCCGCGCTTACTCTTGTTACTTGCATAATGAAGTCTCTCTTATATTTGTGATGTTAGTATAAAACTACATAAAAATTTTTTTTGTTATTTCAATATTAAAAAAAATTTACAAATATAAAAAGACCGAGTATAAATCGGTCTTTTTATTAGGCGGCACCCAGATTCGAACTGGGGATAAAGGCTTTGCAGGCCTCTGCCTTACCACTTGGCCATGCCGCCGTTGAAATTGGTGGATTTCTTTTGTATAAAAGAACTTCCGCACTTACTAATTTATAATAGACCAACTTAAAAGTCAATCAATCTTCTAGGTTCTAAATTTTTAACTAGCAAAAAAAAATTTCAGGTGATTTTTTACATGCATATCTGTGAGAGAAAGGAATTTTGGAATTATGAGGATTTCAGCAATCAGTGGAAGTGTAAACTTTAAGTCAAGAAGCTCTTGTCGTGTAGGATATGGAGTTCCCCAAGGAGCAGATTATTCTGCAGTAAAAGCGTCTGGACTAGATGAAAAAGATAAAGCTAGAATTCAAAAACAAATTAAAAATGGTGAAAATGTTGCATCTGCAAAAAAAGATCTTGCCGTATCTGGTATACCGAGAACGTTAGATTATGTTAGAACATATTGCCCTGAATGTGCCGGGTTTGATAATTCTGATGATTTGACTCAAGAAGCACTTTTAGCAGTTACAGAATCTGCACAGGCAAAAAAACTTAGAACAGTAAGCGGCTTTGAATCAAAAGCAGAAAGACTTTCAAAAAGAAGATTAAATGAAGCAGTTCAATCTCAAACTCAAATTAGCAAGAATTCTTGTTATTTAGATGAAATTGCAGATATGACAGTAAGCATTGAAGATTGCCAAAGAAGACATAATGATAAAAGAAGCCAGGCTTTTTATAATTTTATTGAAAATGCATTAGCTCCTGAAGAAGCAGCTGTAATCGAAGGTCGTCATTTCTGTTCAAAAGACCAAAGAAGAAGCTATAATGATTTATCAAAAGAGTTAGGTCTTCCAATAAATCAAGTTCGCAAAGTTGAAGGAAGAGCATTGAAAAAATTGAGAGAACCAAGAAACGCTCAAGCTCTTCTTGAAATGGTACAAGATGATTCTTTGAATATGTAGTTTGAGAAGAGAGAGCATATTCAAAAGATGAGTAGTGAAAATCTACTCTTTTTTTTAGCGAAGAACCGGATTATTACAAAAATCAAAACAAACAATAAAAAAGAGCAGTTATAGACTACTCTTTTTTATGGAGCGGAAGACGAGACTCGAACTCGCGACATTCTGCTTGGAAGGCAGACGCTCTACCAACTGAGCTACTTCCGCAATTTTATTTAATTTTCAAAACCCACTCAGCTGGCAGAGCTTTAAATATTCTACCGTGAGTTATAAACTCACTGCGGCAACTGAGCTACTTCCGCAACAATTTCAGTGTATAATAAAACATTTTATTTTTCAATAGTTTGTTTTTTGTGTTTTTTTGCTGTTTGTACAAAACTTACATTTAGTCTTTTTGCTGAATTTAGTACTTGAGTTAAATCTTTTGAATAATACACTCCTTTGCAAATATTATTATTCAAACCATTTATGGCATCATAGACGCATTCAGCATTCATTTTGTTATTGTTTCCAAATTCTTTAAACGTTTGATAACCTTGCGTGAAATGCGGGGTGTGGAAAATAACTATTAATAAAGTGTAAATTGTTAATACATTTTTTAACTTGAGCAAATATAAAGTAACAGCAATTGTTGGGATTATGTAGGCAAAGAAGTCAAAATGCCATGGCAAAATTCCAAGCCCATAGCCTCCTCTTGCAAAGGTGTCGGCAATTATAAATGAGAAAAACATCCCGTAGACAGCAAGAAGTGGGTAAAAAGCCTTTTCTTTATAGAATCTTTTTTGCCAAACGGCTGTTATTAGAGAGACAACTGAAAGAAATACAACAAAAATTTCAAGTTTTGTCTCAATTCTGGCGAGGAAGATACCTTTTATAGTGAGGTATGCGGCCTGTCTGTAAAAGAATAAATTATTTGGATATATATATCCTTCCCAATTTTTATCAATCGGGCCATAAAAACCATAAAGTCCAAAAGCTATTGCTAAAGATATAATTATTGTCGGTAATATAAGGGCTTTTATAGCTTTACTTTTATTCTCTTTAATTTCTTTTAATATACATGTGAAAAATATTGGTATTGCAGATACAAACGTTTGTGAAATTGATGCCAAAAAGCAAAAAACAGATGAAAGTAAAGTTTTATTCTTAATCAGTCCATAATAAATTGCAACATATGAGAATAAAAGCATAAAATAAACCTGCGATTGAAAACTTATTAATCTGTTCATCCAAAATGTATCCGAAAAAAATGGGATGAAGAATAACGGTAGCCATACAAAATCATCTGCAATATTTTTTAGAATTTTATAAAGAACAAAATATCCAATACAGGATAAAAAGAAGTTAAATATTATAAGGGATATACAGTTATAGCCGTTTATGTGGTAAAAAATCCAGCTTAGAAGCCTTGTTAGCACAATTTTTGCTTCACCTTGTGGAACTAATAACCATTTAAAGTTGAATTCTTTTGTCATTTCAGGATTTACAAATATATCGAACTCATCATCAAATGGGAGATTAACTGCATTTATGACAGTATGATAAAAAGATAGACAGGCACAAAATAATAAAGTTAAGAATAAAAAAACAGAAATAAGTTTTTTATACCTATCAGAGTTTATAACTTGATTGAATCTTGCAGACAAAATCTTCATTCGTTCCATATCTACAAATTAACATAAACTTGTAATTTATACTATAATTGTGAAGATGAAAATTGTTCTAATCAGACCTTATTATAACTGTTTTATTTTTAGTCCGGCACTGGGTTTAGGGTACCTTTCTTCTGTCATGAAAAAATATGGTGCAGAGGTAAAGATAATTGATGCTCTTTGTTTTGGGTTAGACAATGATAAAGTAATAAAATTAATAAAAGATGAATCCCCTGATTTAGTTGGTATTTCTTGCACTTCTTACTTTTATCATGAAACAATTGATCTTTCAAAAAAACTTAAAAATGAAGGTTTAAAAGTTTTTATAGGAGGGCTTCACCCTTCATTTTTACCTTATTCCACTCTAAAGGACTCAGAGGCTGATTTTATAATGTGCGGTGAAGGCGAAAATGCCTCAGCAGAGCTGGTTAAAAATAATTTAAATTATAAAGGAATTCAAGGATTATATTCTATAGATGATTTGAAATCTGATAACGACGAGATATTATTTGCAAAACAAGAAGAAAATCTTGATAAAATACCTTGGCCTGATTGGGAACAGCTGTGCTTGAATAGCTTACCACAAGCGCCTCACGGCGTTGTAGCCAAGGCTTTTCCCATTGCGACAATAATGACATCAAGAGGTTGCCCTTATTGTTGTACTTTTTGCGCAAGCGCTTCTTTTTATGGAAAAAGGGTCCGTTTTCGTTCTGTAGATGATATTTTAGATGAAGCTGAATATCTCAAAACACAATTTAGCGTAAAAGAAATTCAAATTATTGATGATAATTTGGCTTTGAATAAAGAATTTTTACTGGAGTTTTGTCAGAAATATATCGATAGAAAAATTAAACTTCCTTGGTCTTGTCCAAATGGACTTAGGGCTGATAAATTGGATGAAGATATTTGCAATATGCTTAAAAAAGCAGGTTGCTATTACGTTGCAGTCGGTATTGAGACAGGTGATTCAGAAATATTAAAATCGATAAAAAAATCAGAAACGCTTGAAGATATAGAGCGTGGTATAAACTGCCTTCATAAGGCGGGGATTATTATTCAAGGAAATTTTATTCTCGGGCATCACGGAGAAACAAGAAAATCCATCCAGAACACTATAGATTTTATATTTAGACTTCCAATAGACAGGTTGAGTGTGGAAATCCTTGAACTTCTTCCAGGGAGTGAATTGTGGAAAAAATTGTATGGAAGTTTTATTCCAAATTTCACCGCAACTTCTGCTAAGGTTCCAAATATTGAAAATGAAGAGATATCAAAAGAAGAGCTTTGTGAAATCTTAAAAAAGATAAATTTTAGATTTTATAGCCGCCCACAAAAATTATTCCAGCTTCTCAGATTTTTGAAACCGAAACAAATCGGCTATATCTATAAGAGAATGCGCGATTATGGTTTGCTTAATTTTTTTAGCAGAAAATAAATAAGGATTTAACTATACAAGTTTTAGTTTATCAATTATGTATCTTTGCATATGACAAAAATGTCCGCTTGGCTCAAAAATATATCTTCCTATTACGTCAGTTAAGACGGTTCTTGCTTTACCCGCTCTACCAGCAAGTTTAAAGTGGGTGAATCCCATTTTGATTAAGTTGTCTATTTCAGTGTTTGATAGCATTATAGAATCAGCATAATTTTTAATGTCATTCATTTTTTTGTGGCAAAAATGATTTCTTGTATTTGCTTCGTTGTCTTCTGCTGAATACTTTACAGACCTATCATAGTGGGTACGTGCAAGTTGGCAAAATTTAAAACAATTTTGATTAACAATTAATTCAATTTTAGACTTTTCTTTCAATTCTTTCATAAATTTTAAGTTGTCATAAAAATCTGCTCTTACTACAACATTATCAAACTTTTTGCATAAATCATTGTAATACTCTGGTGTTTCATCATATCCAGGGTGTTCGTAGGTTGGTTTTAAAAGTGAAGATATTTGTTTTAAGTTGGGATACTTTTCTCTCACGTAGTCTGACAATAAGTCAGAAGACACAATAATACCGTTTTTATCTGATACTCTTGAAGCAATTTTGCAAAGGAGGTTGCCATTTTTATCATCTAAGTGTTCTTTTTCGACGTGAAAATTTGAAAAAGTAAAATAGCAATAAATGTCCCTGCTATTATAATTTGTAATAATATCTTCGAGTTCTTTTTCGTTGATTTCATCAACAATAGGAACTCTTCCGCCGCCCCAAGGAGTTGTAATACATCCAAAAACTGATTGATAAGGTTGTCTTATACCTACTTCTTTGCACAAGTCGTCCAGCAAGAATAACATTTCTTCATGCTCAAAAAGACCAGGACATCTCCAAGAAATTTTCTCTCTTCCTTTAGAGTAAAATACCTGATCACTTTTATGCTCAGAAAAAAACATACTACCTCAAATAATTCTTACAGATGTTTATTTTGTTGCGTATCCAGCCCAAGATACATCTATAAGATCGCTGTCTAAATTGGTCACAGCATCATTTGTATTGCCGTCATTAGCCTGCATATTAGATGTAGAATTTATGCCTTGAAGAAATTTAAGCATATTTTCAAATATATTTGGCATAGTGCATCTCCCAGTTAAATATTAAAACCTGTTATTTATAAAAACAATCTTCCTATATTATAACAGAAGTTAAATATGTATTCAATTCTGATTGAGGTCAATTTTTCTAGGAAAATCATTTTGTTGTATTTGTTTTGAGGGTTCGATGTCATTTATTAATACAGTATTGCAAAACGAACAAGTTGAGTAGAATTCTTTTGCGAAGAATTTATTAAATTTTTTTAATAATGAACAATTATTTTGCTCCCTTATATTAACAAACTCTGATTGAGGAAGGGGAAAATCAGTAAGGCTAGCAATTGCAGTTGAACGAGTGCAGTTGTATATAGCCCCTTCTGAAATAGCTAAACAGTCTTTCTGCCAACATTCATTAAAGGTTTGGATTAATTCATCATTTGTTTTATCTTGCCTTTTAATATTTCCTATCTCGAACCAGTTGTATTTTGAAAATACAGTATAGATGCCGTATTTTTCTAACTTATTTCTTATTTTATCAAATTTAATACAATTTAAATCTTTATTCTCAGAGTAATCTGATAGAACCACTAGAGCTTTTTTACTGTATTTCGCGAGTGTTTCGCAGATTTTATCATCAGGTATTATGGTTCCATTTGTCGTAATTTCTACTGAAATAACCTGCTTTTGCTTGCAAACGTATTCAAGCATTTCATTTAATTCTTCTACCAATAAAGGTTCTCCGCCAATCAGTTTCAATCTGTATATCTTATCGACAGAGGATAATAAATTGTCTAAATCAGATTTAAATTGATTAAACGAAAGATTGTATCTTTTATCGTAGTCATAGTAAGGAATTAGGCTGGCACAATTCTCGCAGTTTAATGTGCAGTTTGTTGTGATTAAAAAATCTATTTGCGGAATTGATACTTTTTTGTTTAGAAAAAAATTAACAGAATATGCTAAAGTTAGCCATAATTCGAATATTTGTTTAAGAAATTTGTTTTTAGAAAAAAAGTTGTCTGTTTTATTGTTCTTAATGTTAAAAAAACTTCTCAAACGGTATCTTACAATACGTTTTATATTGCGAGTTTGAAATTGTTTATATTCATTTAAAAATTTATTTGGCATTATTTTTCTTTAAAAAGTCTTTCCGTATAAGTTTAAAATCATTCATAACATTGTCTAAGTAAATAGTTGCATATTCTACAGATGCAACGTAAGAAGTATAAAACCTGTCTATTTGAGCAATGGCTGGTATTATCCTTTCAATAGCATGAGTGAGCAATCCATCATAGTCTGTGAGAGGTTCTTCAGGAAAATCTTCAATAGAAAGTTTAGCGTTATTTAAGGTGTTAAGCGCTTTACCTCTAAACCAGAACATATTTCCAAATGTACAAATAGGATCTTCTTCAGAAAGAGGTATATCAATATTCAGGCGGTTTTTAATAAAGTTTGACGCGTTATTTAAATTCCTACCCCATTCGTCTCCAATTGCTACAAACGGCTGAAAATTTGGCGGAAAAGGTGCAAGAATGCCCAAATATTTGTTATTTTCAAAAGTTGAAATAATGTTTGAAATATATTCTTTAGAATATAAAAGCGATTTAAAACAATGATTTCTAAAGTCATCACTTAAAGCCTTATGTTTTATGTGGTTAGAGAGTTTTGCGTGAACAAAACATATGTATTCATAGTCTTTAATGACATCAGAACAGGTAATGAGTAAAGCCGCGTTATCACGACCTCTATTGGGTTGGAGTCTGTATTCAACTTTATTATTTAAAGTATCAAATGAAATTTTGCATTTATCTAATACACTTTCACTTGTTGAAACGACAAAAATGTCTATGTCTTCAGGAATAATATCTGCGTAGCTTCTGCACTCTTCTATGAGACTTTCTGGGTGAATAAACATAATCGTAGCAACTTTATCTTCAGCTCTTGTTTCTTGTGCAAAATCAGAAGGCAAGATATAATTTAAATGAAGATTTTTATTGATTAAATTGGCTTTTTTATTTTTTATTAAGTCTTCAATTATCAAATCTGTATCGAATTTAAGCGCATTCTTAATATAATCGTATGCAAATTTTAACCTGTAGTTAAAGGTGTTTTGAGTAGTTTTGTAAAAATATGATTTATGAATAATAGGATATGAATAATTTTTGATGTTTGTGTGAATATTAATAATATCATTAGAATAAAGTCCAAATGAAAATCCTTGTTTTTTGAATTCTTCTATTCCATTTTTTGACTCGAGAAATTGTAAAAATGCACTATTTTTCAACATAGGCTTATTGAATACTATAAAAGTTTTAGTATTCAGGAAAAGCTCGTCTAACGACCAAAAGTCAAATCCAGACATTTTATCAAAAATTTTGTCAAAGGAATTAAATGGTCCATAAAAAGAACTTTTAGAAATAATTATTTGTTCAAAATCATCGTAAGTATTATAATCAGAAAGGTTTTTAAAGTTTTTGTAATCAGAAAGTTCATGAGGTATATTTTTTCCAATAATTACTATTTCTGAGCTAATATCACTCAAGTTTTTTAAGGTATAGATTAAAGATGAAGTTATGTTTTCGTCATCTTTCAAGAAAAAAAGAATCAAACGCTTAGGCATTATGTTTTCCTAGTTTTAACTATATTATTAAATTATATCATAACGTGCAATTTATGTTATTATACTTTAATTCGGAGCAGATTATGAAGTTCTTATTTGATATTTATTATAAGAAAACAAAGGGGTTTTACCCTTTCTTCGAGTTTTGTCCAGAAGAGTATCAAGAATATTTTTTGCAAAAAAGATATAAAGATGCAATTGGAAAAGAAGTCGATTTAAAGAATCCACATACTTTTAACGAAAAAGTAAGGTGGCTTATTACTAATGAAAAACTCGATTTAAAAACTCAATTTGCAGATAAAATTAAAGCGAAAAAATATGTTGAAGAGAATATCGGAAAAGAATATGTTGCAGAACTATATGGCGTTTGGGAGAAGTTCTCAGATATAGATTTTGACAAATTGCCTGAAAAATTTGCTCTCAAAGTCAATCATGGCTGGAGGATGAATGCTTTTATATATAATAAAAGCAGTGTGGTCAAAAATAAATACAAGAAATTAAAAAATACTTTTGAAGATTGGATGAAAACTAATTTTGAATATGCATCTCTTGAGGCTCAATACAAAAATATCGAGCGCAAAATATACGCTGAAGAATTGATTAAGCCCGATCCTAAAAATAATTATGGACAGTTTCAATTACACTGTTTCAACGGGGAACCTAAATATATCGAAGTAACACCGCCAATGGATCCAAATGAAAATAATCTTCCTGCAACTCCAGTTTATAGTATAGATTGGGCACTGCAGCCATTTCATATTTCTTTTAGAACATGTTACCGAGAAGTTGAGAAACCACCGTATTTAGATGAGATGTTAAAAATCGCAAGGACTTTATCTCGAGAATTTTCGTATGTTAGGGTGGATTTTTTGCCTCACAAAGATAAGTTTGTATTTTCTGAGCTGACATTCTCTCCTTATGCTGCCTTGGTTAAGTTTACGCCACAAGAGTATGACGATATTCTTGGTGATATGATAAAATTGCCGGAGTCTGATTAATCCTTTTTGGTTAAAAATAAATCAATATTTTGTAGCAATTTTAAAATGAATAAGTATAAGTTTTTTCCTTTGCAATCTAAAGTTTCTTTGAAATATAGAAACAACGATTTTGCATTATAACTTTTAAATAAATATGTGTTTTCAACGCTTGCAGAACCGTAATGAAGCATTTTTGCTTCAGGAAGATAATATATCTTGTTTTGCTC
>JAEZIX010000086.1 GCA_023415935.1 Cyanobacteria bacterium OH_CDB_20
AAATCTCTTGCAGGTCAAGCATATCTTAATGTTGCAAAGAGAATTAAAGGGGAAGATATTCCTTTCTTAGATATAGACGAACCAAGAACTTTCATTGATAAAATTAAAAAGTTCTTTGCCGGATTGAAAAGGTAAGGAGGGGTAACAATGAAAGATTTATTTGCAGGTTTATATAATAGAGTTATTACCTTTTTCCAGCAGGAGAAAACTGAAAACACTAGAGAAATAGCATCAAACAGGCTTAAACTTGTTCTTATGCATGATAGGACCAAGTTAGATCCGCTTACTATGGACAGGATGAAACAAGATTTGGTTGAAGTATTCTCTAAATACGTTGTAATTGATGATGAGGCTGTTGATTTGAGTCTAGCAGGCGAAGGAGATTCTGTATTCTTGATGCTGAATATTCCTGTTGTTCGAGCTAAAACAGAAGAAGAGCTGGCTGAAGTTCATAAAGAAATTGATGCAAAAAATGCTGAAAAAGAAGACGAAGAAGATGACGAGGACGACGAAGAAGAAATAGAAGAATCATCAGAAGAAAATTCAGAAGAAGATTCAGAAGAAGATTCAGAAGAGGATAATGACTCTGAAGATGAAAATCAAGGAGATGATGATTTTGAAGAACCCGAAGTCGGAGATGTTCTTGAATCTGAAGACGAAGAAGAAAAAGAATAATAAATTTTAAAAAAGGAGCATTATTGCTCCTTTTTTATTTCTATGATTTAGTTGGAATCTCTACCTTTTATCATCTTCAGAAAGGAATGTTTTAATTCTAGCTTCAAACTGGTTTGTTGCTCCATTTAAAATCTTTTGCAAATCTTCTAAAGATAAATAAATTTTGTTTGCTTCATACTTAGATTTTTCTGCAAGTGATTTTACTTCTTTTGCAACAATATCAAATCCAGCACCTAGGTCTCCGGCATGAGCCGCTTCAATAGATGCGTTTATTGATAGAATAGAAGTTTGGAAAGCTATATCTTCAATTGCTTTTACAATCGGGTTAAATTTAGCAAGTAGTTTTTCTGAATTGAACTCATTAAGTATTAGGCTCTGGAATTCAGTCATTGCTTCTCTTCTTTTTTCTGAATTCACTTCTAATTCTTTATGTTGATAATAGTGGCAGTTGTAGTGCTTGTTTAAGCCATTGTATATTGCAATAGCCATATCTTTACAGTTTCCGTAACCACAAGCAGAACAGTTTTTGTGGTCTTCTTCTGTATATTTGTGCATTGAGTGATATATTTTCTCTAATTCGCTATTTGGAACTTGTGTAACAAGTTTATTCCTTGAGCGGTCTGTATAAGTTCTGTTATAGAGTCCTGGTTTCCATTTTTCTTCGATAGAGTCTTTAATTCTTTCTTGAATAATTTCATCTTTTTCTATTTCTGATATTCTTGAAGCATTTTGACCATTTAAGTACAATCTTTGCATTTGTTCTTTTCTTGCTTCGATTAAACCTTCTAACTGCCCCATTGATAAATCTTTGCAATCAGTTCCTGTTCCTCCATTGCATCCTTTTTCGCAATTCAAACAGTCAACAATTAATGGAGCATTGCCCAATGCAATATCTCTATTTAAATCATCTAAATATTCATAAATTGTATGAGGGCCTTCAATTTTTTTTATTTTCGAACGAATTCCATGGGCCCACCTATCTGCTGTTTCCATTAGTCCTCCAGGCGTAGAGAATAAAACTGCACGCTCAGCAGGTGGGTTGTCATAATCAACTTTTTGATAGTGTTCAAGTGCTATCCCGTTATTTTTTAGATATTCTTTCAGGTTTATCATCGTAATGTTATAATCGCCAAAGCCTGTTGCTTCAAATTCGCGCTTCTTAGCTATGCAAGGAGATATTACTGCGATTTTATGGTTTTTGTATTCAGGATAAAATTCTTTAATCATTTTTATCGTGTGTAACATTGGACTATCTGCTGGAGCTAGGTATTCCAATAGCTCAGGCTTATACAATTCTATGTAAGATACAATTGCAGGGCACGGTTGAGCAATAACAGCTTTTGGATGATTTTTTTGAATATGATCCAAGTAGCTTTTAATTGTGAGTTCTGCTCCAAAACTGACATCAAAGTTAGCACTTATGCCTTGGTGTTTTAGCCATCCGTTCAGATTTAAATATGTTGAAGGAAAAGAAGCGGCAACTGCAGGAGCTATAATGGTTACCATTGGAACTCCTCTTTTTAAATCCGCAAAAAATCTTTCGGTATCATCAACTATAGTTCTTGCCCCCCATGTGCAGGCTTTAAGACACTGTCCGCAACCGATACAAAGATCAGGATTGATATTTACGTAATCTCCACTTCCGTCGTTGCAAAACTTGGAAGGGCAAGCCGTAATACAGGCGTGACAATTTTGACACTTTTCAGGGTCAATGTTAATAATTTTAGCTAAACTCATAATTTTCCCTTAACACTATTCTTATATAAAACACAATAATATAGTATCATTTTTTTACTTTTAAGTCTATTTTAATTAGGGGGTTTCGGATAATTCTAAAATTGGCGAAAACCACTATTGAAGAAGGGATAAAGATGCTAGAACTGAAGTATTTGTGTCTGCTATAGCTTTTTTGTAAACTGATGTGCTCGAATGTCAGCTAAAGTTCTCTACAATATCATAATTATCGTTGCAGATAATTGCGGAGCGAGCCGGTACTTGATTTTTTATATTTAAGGGGTAAGATGTTAATATACGAAGTTATCGCGGGGTGGAGCAGCCTGGTAGCTCGTCGGGCTCATAACCCGAAGGTCGTCAGTTCAAATCTGGCCCCCGCAACCAAGTAATAATGAGGTTTTTAGGTTTTACTAATTACCTCATTTTTTATGTTTTGTGTAATATTTGTGTAGTCGAGTGTTTTTTAAGCTTGGTAAAACTGAGTTAAGACCAATTACTCTTCAAATTGTTGATTATCCACTTGGGCAGTTTTTCTTTATTAAACTAAATATTAAATAATTACATTGACTATTAATGTTATAATCGCTTTTGTCAGATTTTCATTATTAAGCTTTGGGAGTGAGTTTATGGGGATTAAAGAATTATATTTAGAAAATTTTAAAGGTTTTGAAAAATATAGAATTAAATTTAAAAAAGAAACAGTAATGGTTGGAAAAAATAATGCTGGTAAATCATCGATAATTGAAGCTTTAAGATTAGTTGCTTTAGTTACAAAAAGATTTAAAACAAATGCTTATGTAACAACACCAGGATGGTTAAAGGAAATTTACAAAATTAGTTTAGGGGCTAAAGTAAAAGGAATTGAGCCAAATATAAAAGGCTTAATCAAAAATTATGAGACAATCTTCTTTTACTATCAAGATGAAAAACAGCCAGCCTACATAAAAGCAAGACTCGATGATAATTTTACTGTTGAAATTTATATCGGGAAAGATGAGAAAATTTATGCAATTATCCATGATAAAAAAGGTAATAATATTAACAATAAATCAATGGCTATAAATCTACCTATTGATAATATAAATATTTTGCCGCAAATAGGCCAATTAGCCTCTACTGAGTTCATTTTAAATGAAGAATATGTTAAAAGAGTAGAAATGCTACCTGTAACTTCTTTGCATTTTAGAAATCAACTAAGAAATAATATCGAAATGTTTCCTCAATTTAAAAAATATATGGAAGAGTATTTAGAAGATTTTGAAATTGACGAATTGATTGGGCATAAAGGAATTCCAGATTTAGATAAATTAGGTCTTATTGTTAAGTGTGAAAAGTTTCCTGCAGAAATTGGCATAATGGGACACGGGTTTCAAATGTGGGCACAAATCATTTGGTTTTTAGTCAAATCGCAAAACTCAGACACAATAATTCTTGATGAGCCAGATGTATATTTACATGCGGATTTACAAAGAAAACTATATAAGTTAATTTCTAACTTAGGTAAGCAATTAATAATAACAACGCATTCAGCTGAAATAATTTCTGCCGTAAAATCGACAAATATACTTATCGTAAATAAAAAGCTCAATAGTTCTGAATTTATTTCCGATATATCTGAAATAAAGCATATTTTGATATCTTTGGGTAGTACTCATAATATGGAAATTACCAAGTTAGCATCTTCTAATAAATGTTTATTCATCGAAGGTAATGATAATGAGATATTAAATTTATTTTACAAAAAACTATTCCCTACGGATCTCTATGATTTAAGAGATATTCCACAAATGCCAACAGGTGGTTGGGGAGGATGGCAAAGAGTAGTTGGCGTTGCACAATTCCTTAAAGAACATTATACAAATTGCATAACATCATATTGTTTATTTGATAGTGATTTTCATCAAGATGCTGAAATCTCAAAAAGGCTAGATTCTGCAAGAGAAGAAAAAGTTCAACTGTATATTTGGAATCAAAAAGAAATTGAAAATTATTTAATTGTGCCTAATGTCTTTTATAAACTTTGTATTAAGAAAAACATTCAAATTACAAAGGAACAAGTTGAGAAAAAAATAGAGGCGATTATTGACAAAAGTAAAGACACATTAGAAATTAAATATACTCAATCAATATGCGAAGCTACCACTGGTGTAAAGGATATAGGAAAGGCTATGGAAAAAGCAAAAGAATACGTAAATAAGCATTGGAATAGCCTAGAAAATAAAATAGCCCTTTCGTCGGGGAAGAAGATTCTCTCTGAAATAAAGAATTGGCTACAAAAAGACTATAAAATATGTATGCAAAATCAAGAGCTATTTGATTATATTGAAATAGAAGACATTGATAAAGAGATAATGACAGTATTAACATGTATAAAAGAAAATCAACCTTTTCCTAGTTTTGTTGACGTCTTTACATTATAAATTTAATTAGATAATATATTTTAATTCAACAATTTTTTATTTTTTCTGCATAGTTTGATAATGCCTCCACTGCATCAAATCGTGAGAAAGTAAATTGAATGTTTGATTTTTTGCCAAATTTATTTGCTATATTAAAAACATGAGCAATTTTTTATTCCTTAAAAAAAATAATGAAAATTTATTCAATATAATTTCTGAAGCTGAAAAACTTTTTAGAGACGAATATTTTGAACAAACAATGATTCAAACAAGACGTTTTGCTGAAAATATATGCAAAGAGTTATTACAAGACAAAGTATTGCCAGATGAAACATTTGATTCGATGATTAACAGAATTAAAGACAAGTCATTTGGTAATACGAGAATGCAAGAACTTTCTGATGACTTATATTTCTTGAAAAGACAAGGTAATAATTCAGCACACTCTTCAGTAGCAGTAAAAAATGGCAAAGTCGCACTCGAATGTTTAGAAAGAGCTTTTGAAATAGCCATATTTTATTCTAATATCAGGTATGGATACAACAAGAAGCTGGATAAGGAAGTCTTTAGTGAAGAACTTTTAATGACAGGTAAAAAGACGGGTAAAAAGTCTTCGCCGATATCTTTAACAGAAAAATATTCAAATGAATTAAAAAAATCCCGTACAAAATCTTCAGTCATAAAAAGCACTAAGCCTAACAAACCGAAAAAGACAGCAAAAAAACGAAAATCAAAAAATAAAAGCAAAAGGAAAACTTTTAAGATTATTCTTTTTACCATCCTTTTTATAATATTAATCACTTACGGATATTTGTATTTTATTGGAATAATTTAAAAGCCTCAACAGCATCAAGGCTTTTGAAGCAAAGTAATTATGTTAAATAAATAAAATATCTCAGGCTTATCAATATTGGTTGGTTTTGTAAAAATATATTCTTTAACTTAGCAAATTTTTCTGATTTCAGGTTTATAATAAACACATATTATTTTAAGAGAATATTAGAGATGATTACTATTGCTCCTGTTAACTTTAACAGATATAAAACTAACCCTAAAGCTCGTAATTCGGCTGCTGTTTCGAGCAAAGGCTTATTTGGTCCTAAGTCTGATTATACTGAGTCCTTTAGTATTAATGCAATTCCTGCAAGAGATGTTCTAAATACTAAACCGTTTGATTATGAAAACGCAGAAATAATGGCTGTTTTTAATAGCTTAAAACCAACGCTTATAGCAACTACCGTTACGAGAGAGAACCCCCTTTGCTATTGGAATTCAGATGAACCCGTTAAGAAAAAAACTATTAGAAAAATCAAATCAGAAGTCCCTAAAAATATGAAAGATGTTGTTGACTCTTTAACAAGATATTCTTACGAAGAAATGATAATTAAATGCGGAATTAAAGACTTACGAAGATTTGTGAACAAGGGTACTGTTTCAAAAGAACAGGCAATTAATCTTTTATTAGATGTTATGAATTGTGATGAAATCCGCCAAGCACCAGGCCATAAAGCTATTTTTTACGGATTCGAAAATATGATGAGAGAGTTTCCCGGATACATAGGTCTTTATAAAGAGCTAATAGAAAATAACTAGCTATTTTTCTCGAGTTTAAAACTTATTGACTTTGCTATTTTACTTCCTACGTAATAGCCTACACCTAATGCCATAATCGGAGCGCCGGGCATTCCTGGAGGTAAAAATACTGCTGTTGCTGCACTGAATAATGCGCCGCAAGCTGCACCGCAAACTACATTGAGCGCAGAATTTGCTGTTTGTTTTAATTTATTTTGTTTTCTAGCTTTGAATATATTCGGCAACTCTAATAACCCTGCAACCATCAAGCTTAACACAGGCATTCTGTATAATGTTAGGATAATTGTTCGTTTTAATTTCGGACAGCTATCGCTAAAAACTATACAATTACGCACAAGATTTTCTTCTTTTCCTATAAAATGTTTTATTGTTTTTGTATATGTATTAGCTTCAACATCTTGTTTTAAAATCTTTTTTACCGTATCGCCAAAATTTGCATGTCCTAAAGTAGTGTCAGATTTAATAATCTTCTTTAAAAAATTGAATTTTTGAGCCAATTCTTCAATTGTTGTCCCAACGCAGAATCCGTATCTTGCATATCCGTTCTTTGGAGTGTTTACATCAACCCTTTTTATAATCGATAGTAAATCTCTTACATCTTCCTTGGCGTTGATTGCGGCAACTGCTGTTAAACCTACCGCTTTTACAGGATTTTCGTCTTCTTTGTTGTTTTTTATATTTATAAGCCTTCTCATCATCGGTATTGGGCTTGTTATTGCGTTTAAGAATTCCCTTTTTACTGCTTCTTTTTGCTTGTGCTCAACTACATTTTTTAAGTACGGAAGCATTCTGTCTTTGTCATCACTTTGTTTGCTTTTAAAAACAGCAAAGGTATTTTCACAGCTCGTTTTTACAGAATACAAATCTTTTTTTATACTACTAGGGAGTGCAACTCTTTCTTCTGTTCTTCTGTCTTTTCCTGAACGCCTATCTTGCGCAACAGGAACTGACTGCTGTCTTCTGTCAGCAGTTACCTGATACTGGGGATAGAGTCTGTAGAAATTACTTACCACAAGTTCTTCCTTGTTTTACACATAGGGTATAAAACAAAACAATACTCAAAATTGCTATAAGACATATCAATATCAGGACAAAAAAGACAAAATGGTTGGGAATTTTAACAAAAGAAATATATGTATTACCCAACTGGCTAATCTTGTGTTAAATAAATATACAAACAATTTAAAACATCTTTCATAGTGATAAATTAATAATAACAGCATATACAACTGATTATAAAGGTATCAAAAACGATTTTAAATGATTACCCAGGTAGGCAATTATTTAAAACAACATAACAAAAAAAATCATCTATGAGTTTAAAACGTTTGGATAGCTAGCTAAAGGAGAGTCAATAATGAAAATAAAACCACTTGGAAATCAAACCTATTTTAAAAATAATAATAAAATAAAGCTTTCTTCTAACACAACCGATTCAATTACTCAAAATTCTTATACATATTCTCAAAACACCAAAGATAAAACTTTTACTCAAACACCATATTCTAATTCAATACATTATACAAATAAATCTCCACGCATTGCATTTTGCAGTAGAATGATAGGAGTTCATAGCATGTATGGTTATCCGATGTACGAAGAAGAGGCAAATAATCCTTCTATTGTTTATTGCCCCGAAGAAGGGTATGGAGAGGAGATAGAATTTAGATTGAAGGATAAGGTGGAAGAACTAATCTCTAAAAGACAACTAGATGAAGCTATAAGTTTGTTAGATTCAGACAAAGATTCTTCTGACTGCGGAAAGCAAATTACGAAGATAGCAGAAAAACTGATAGAAGATGGCAAATTGGATGAAGCAATTCAAAAGATTACCTATAAGAATTTTAAAGCAGGTGATGATTTAATTGCAAGAGAGCTGGTAAGAAATGGAAGATCTGATGAAGCAAGTAAAATAAATTCAACTGCTACTATACAAGAATTAATAGCTATTGGAAGATTAGATCAACTTGTAAGCTTACATGGAGAAGGTAAATTGCCTATAAACAACGGTAGATCAATAAAAGTAGGGGATATAACTGAATTATTGGGTAAAAATGGCAGTTTTGAAGAGTTAGCAGAACGAAAAAGAGTAGAGGCAAGTAAGTCGGCAAAGGGTGTACACGATTTTGAGGAGTGGTATGAAAGAGTTATAGGAGCTATTTTCACTCTGGGGTATACTGAGATAAATAATATTATATCTAGAAACAGAGACAGAAAACGTGAATTATATTGCGCAAACTTTGCTTTAATGGAAGACCGTAAAAAATTAATAAAAGATATTGATTTTGCGATTAAAGGCAATACGCAAAGTTCTGAAACTGCTTACGAACAAGCAAAAAGAATACAAACCCGCGAGACAAAAGAAGAAGCTGTAAAAAGCCAAATACAAACTAAGTTTCTGGAGTTTATAAAAATGGACCAAGATGGTAAGCCAGTCAGCGAATTTCCTAATTGCATAATGTTAGTTGGTAAAAACATTCCTTATATGCAAACTTTAATTGATTGGACTGCAGAAAACGCTGATTGTAATTATGTCAAAATTCCTTACAATATGGATAATAGTGCTCTTCAAGAAACATTGGGAGAAAAACTTGATGAAGCAGAAGAAAATTATCACAATACAGGAACAAGAACAATAATCTACGTAAATGGTATGGAAAAATTACTCAGCCCAACAAAAAATACTGACGGAAATATTGCCTGCATGAAAGAAATGATGAATACGGCAGATAAAAATTATCATTCTACCATTATATTTACCGCTAAAGATCCATCAAAACTTGACCCTGGAACAATGGTTTCCCACAGAGTAGGCTTAAGTATCGACGTACCTGTTTCATTTGAAGAAACAGCCATTTAAATGAAAGGATAAATTAAAATGCATATAACTAAAATTAATAGTTTTATTCGTAAATACAATACTAATTCAAAACCATCCTTTAAAGGGATTAAAGTCGTTGGTCAAGGAAGTAATAGACAAGAATTTTCTAACTATGATCCAAGACCATGGGCAACTCAAATATTACAAACCGAAGGTGAAAGAATAAGCGCAAATGAAGAGAAAGATGGTATCTTAAAGGCTAGGCAGGAAGAAATATTGAGACAATCATCCAATCTTTCTTACCCAAATGCAACCTACGAATATGATGGTAAGGATATTTATGACAAACAAAGAGAAATTCTAGGTAAAACAGTGCCAATGCTTAGAGCAAGAGAAGTTTTAGCAGATAAAACACTCCGAATAGCAAAGGATATAAGACCTAAAATAGATGAAGCTGAGAAATGTCGCCGTTTTGAATTAATAAAAGTAAGAGTTATAAATGAGATTGAAAGTCAAAAAATAAAACGCTATACAAGCCCTGGCATGTCAAAAGTAGCAGGATATGAACATGAACAAGATGTATTACATAAAGTTTTCATAGATAAAGTAGCTGAAGAAAAAGCTGGACAAGACATAGATATAGCAGGAAGTATCCTATTCTTCGGTCCATATGGAAATGGCAAAACACATATAACACAAGCTATTGCTGATGAAACAGGATGTAGAATTGTCCCAATAAGGATGCGCTCAGAACAACCTGAGTCGCAAGAAAAAGCAATGCAAAAGATTCTAGATACAGCTCAAGAGGCAGAAGCAAAATTTCAAAACGATAGAACAAGGACAATAATATTTGTTGACGAACTTGAAAAATTAACAAATAATAACCCAAATGGAGTTGAAAAGTTTAAAGAATTTTTAAGAACTTGTTCAAAAGAATATCATTGTACCGTATTTGCGGCAACAAATCACCCTTTAAAATTAGCTCTCGATCCAAAAGACACTGATATATTCCCTATAAGAGTAAGTATTGATCCGCCAAATCTTGAAAATGCATCAAAAGTTTTTAAACATTATCTAACAGGAGCAACCACAGGCGAAATCGATTACAATTTGCTTGCATCAAATTTAATTGGGCAAGGAGATAGCAAAAAAGGTAAATATAACAACCAACAAATTAAAAATATATGTAATGCAGCTCTTGCCGCAACCGGGGGTTCTGTTACACAAAAAGATGTATTAAAATTTATAGAATTACTGGAAGAAAATCCTGTTATTAATCAGGAAATGATGCAAAAATTCCAACAAGAATATGAAACCTTTATACAAACTAATTAAAATATGGGAAATAATATGAAAATTGTATCTTGCAACATAGCAAATGTAAATGAAATAAAGCATAAACAGTCTGTCTCTTTTGGAAACAAAGGAAGAGAACTGGCTAATGCATTTTCAATTAAAGATTTGTCTAGCGAGATGGATAAATTTGTACCCGAATATCCACCACAAATAAATTGCTACGTTGCAAAGATAACTAATTCTTATTGGGATAAAATCAAACCTCTTGCAGAACAGCTCCATGATATTGATTCACAAGATTTCACAAGTGCTTATTTAATGCAAAAAGAAGGTGAATTTAAGAAATTATTCAGCTTACTTGAAATTATTAAAGATTCTAGTAAAAGGGAAACTTTCTTTGGAAAAGACCCGGGTGAATTTAAGCTACTTGAAGCATTAGACAGATTAGATGATAAGACACAATTTGGCATGTATATAAAATCTGATGCTGATAACTGTATTATGGTTGTACATGAAGACCCCCAAGTATCTGAAAAATTTATTGATTCAGTCAACTTCTATATTAAATCAAGACAGAAATACCTTGAAACCTTTAGAGGTTATAATTTTGATTATGTAAAACTACCTGGAAATCCTGATAATAGTGCATTGCAAGAGTCTATAGGAGAAGCCTTGGACAAAGCAGAAGAATATTACAAAAAATCAGGAAGAGAGACATTGCTCTACGTACCTGATATGGAAAGGTTGTGCGATCCCAATAGAAATACTGCTGCAAATATTGCCTGCATGAAAGAAATGATGAACACATGTGGTAAGGAGAATCACACAACAATAATATTTGCTGCAAAAAATCCATCTATATTAGATCCCGGGACTATGGTTCCTCATCGTGTAGGGTATAGAGCTATGTTAGATTCTTCTACAACAACAGCTGATTTTAAATTTATTGACAGAATTTCAGCAAAATATACTCCGTACATGGAAAAACGATATAAAATGCTTGATGAATATTATGAAAAAACAGTACCTCTTGCTGAAGAAATCAGAAAACTGCAAGAAGAATGTAAGGCAAAAATAGAAGAAGTAATCCAAAAGTTTAAAAATGGAGATCTTAAAATTCCAGAAACAACCAACTCAAAAAACAAATTTGATATTTCCAGTCAATTAAAAAAATTATTAAAATCAAAAGCTTTTATACTAGGAAATGCTGTAGTATTTGCGGGACTGGGAATATTTTTATACAAAAACTCTCAAAAAAAACAAAAAGGTCAATCTGACAAGCCGATAGAAGCAAAACAAAACATAATAAAACCTCAATATTTACCACCACCAGTACATAATAATGATGTTTTTAAAAAAATTATAAAATAAAATACCTCCATAGTATAATAATTGAAGCTATATCAGCTGAAAAAAGGGCATTTTTAATAAGGATAAATTATGAGAAATCTTTTAAAAGTAATCGGTTTAATATTCGTTTGCTTTTTGCCGGGAGTAATTGGTGGATTTTTTACAGCTAATAATCTTTATCCTTGGTTTAATTCTTTAGCAAAGCCATCTTTCAGTCCTCCTAGCTGGGTTTTTTCTCCAGTTTGGACTGTTCTTTATACTTTAATGGGAATATCTTTATTCTTGATATTAAAAGCCGATAATTCTAAGAACAAAACTTTAGGATTAGTGTTTTTTACAATTCAGCTGGTCTTAAATGGGTTATGGTCAATTGTGTTTTTTGGGTTACATCAAATATTATTGGCTTTTGGAGTTATTATTGCACTACTGATTTTTATAATTTTATCTATTTTTGAATTTTATAAGGTTTCAAAAACTTCTGCTTATATTTTAATCCCATATGTGATTTGGGTTAGCTTTGCGTCGGTATTGAATTTTTCATTATACTTACTAAATAGATAATATTTTCTTCATTTGTCTATTGCAGATTGGGCACTTGCAATCCAAGATTGTTGTTTTCGGTTTTAATGTTTTAAGTTTTAGCCCGTCAAAAAATACAGGTCCATTTGTTAGGGGCTCACCCTTACCTGTTATTATTTTTATAATTTCAAAAGTATACGCTGCCGCCATCGAAGAGCAAGTCGGGCAAAGAATTCCAATCTCTTTTTCTTCTTTGGGTTCTTTCAACAGTCCAAAACACCCCAGACAATCTGTTTTGTGAGGCAAAACTGTCATGATAAAGAAGTTAGAAGCATTTGCGCCACCCGTAACGAGCGGTATGTTTTTCTGAAGAGCAATTTCATGTAGGAGTTTTACTGAAGGCTTGCTGTCAAAACAGTCTACAATTATATCGTAAGAATTAAAATCTATTTGTTCCCAATTATCTTCAGTAAGAAAGAAATCATACAATTTGACTTCGCAATCAGGTGAATAATTATTTGCCCATTTCTTGGCGCATAGTCCTTTTGACTTTCCAATATCTTCATAAGTATAGATGATTTGTCTGTTTAAGTTTGTTATGTTGATAGTGTCTTTTTCTATTATGCCAATATTTTTTATGCCAAGAGAGAGAATGTTTGGTAAGAAATTTGCGCCGATTCCTCCGACTCCGCATATTAAAACACGTGAATTTTCAATTTTTTCCTGATCTTCAATTTCTATGAAAGGGGGGCAAATATTTTTTTTAAATCGTTTATCCATGATTTTCCTTATAATAATATTTTTTATTATAATATCATTAGTTTTGCAATTTAAAAATTAAAAAGACGAAGTTTGTTGAGCTTCGTCTTTTATTTGTAAGTTTTAAAAATCTTATTCTAGAGGAGGTTTTCCTGAATCTTGTCTTCTTTTTTCTTTTGGAATATATGTGAATTTTATAGTTGCGTCATATGCTTTTTTAGCGCTGTCATATTTATTTTTAGCAGAATCATATGTTCCTTGAACATCTCTGTATGAATCAATTACATCTTTAGTTTCTTGGCTTACTGTCTTACATTTTTGAATATTAGAGAGAATAGTATCTCTTTCTTTTACATAGCCATCACGCGCTTCGTTATAGTCGTCTAAAGCTGTTTCTAAATCTTTAAGATCACTTCTTAGAATATCTAGATTTGTTTCGTGTTCTTTTTGCTGTTTCTCAAGATCTTTTTGAGTACTAACAAGAGAATCAAGTTTTTCTTGTTTTATTTGAGCTTGCCTTTCAAGATGATCAATTTTATTGTTTAAACTTGAAATCCTACCTTGTTTAGTTGACTTTGGTTTATTAGTTTTAGGATCTATTTCTTCAGGTTCTGCATTAATTGCTGAAATTTGGGCATTTAAGCCATCAATTTGGGTTCCAATACCTTGTATTTCTAATTTGACATCATTTTGGCTTTGGGCATTAGTTGCTATATTAGCCTTTGTTTCTTCAATTTTTCCTACCGCAGTATCAATTTCTTCATTTTTTGTTTTGATTGAATCTTTTGTATCATCAATGCTTTTATTTGTATTGGTTATATTTGTTTGCACAGTTTCGTAAGATGTTTTGTACTGCGCCAGATCCTGATTGTTCTGCAATTCTTTGTTAACGGCAGTATTCATATCTTTTTCACTATTTTTAAGGTCCCCCCATGCTGTGTCGAGATTTTTACCTGCTTCTACAAGTTTTTCCTTTAATTTTTTGTCACCGCCATCATCACCTGAATCCGGGCCAGCTGGAGGGGTTGTAAGAGGATTTAAACTTGATAAAGCAAGATTTAAATCACTTACAGAAAGAGAGCTACTATTTTTATCAAGGCCTTTTATAGATGAGAAGTAAGTTGATAATTCTTTATCGTCAATACTGCCATCTCCGCTTGAATCTATTATTTTCTGTACGTTTGGATTTGCAAAGAAATCTTTTAAAGAATTGCAAAGCTCATTGTTTTTGGAGGCATCAGAGGTGCCATTTTGAGCTATAGCTTTTGCGCATAGGACAACATTGCGGTCAACATCTTTTGACTTTGATAGTTTATCCAGTTCAGCTTCAGTTATTATGCTATCTGCAATAATCTTGTTGACTTCGTCACTATTAAGACCTGATAGCATTTTCTTCAATGAAGAGTTAATGTTCAAATTTATTTCCATAAAATTTTCCTTCGGCCATAACCTGATGTATTAATCGACCTAAAATTAAATTATCTTGAGTTTAAAATCATATTCATTAAGTTTTATTAATAATTGTTTTGCAAAATGTTATTTTTAACAGCAATAAGAGGCAATTTTTGTTAAAGTAAATACTTTATATATACACAATATATATTGGAGAAAATAAAGTATTTTTATGCAAGTTAATGCATTGGATCTGTACAATTATATATCAGGCAATTCAGCTAATAACAACGTTACTTCTTTTAATAGTGTTTCTATTTTTTCTGACTTGTTTGCTGCAGATGCTGATACTATTGGGGAATTGTTGGATTTGGGATTTTCAGAAGAGCAGATTGAACAAAAGTTTGTTCAACTTGCAGAAATGACGCAGGATAAGACCTTGATTAATAGCGTTAAGTCAAAAGTTTCTTCTTTGCTTGAAGAAGCAAAAGAAGAGGGGCCTAAAACTTCTGAAACTACATCTTTAAATCAAGAAGTTTCAAAAACAGCTCAAAATAAATCTGCGACAAATACTTCAAATAGTTCAAAGTCGCCGATCTCTATAAGCTCGTCTAATTGGAATATGGAAAATGCCGGTAATATATTTGCAGCAGGGACTTCGCTTGAAAACTTTACAAGTTCATTTAATGAACTGTTTGCAAATGCAGGTTCAGCCGGCGGCGCAGAATATTTGAACAGTATCAATACAATTGGTTCTCAAAATTTCTTTAATGCAATTGATGCAAATCACAACGGAGTTCTTGATGGAAATGAAATCAACAGCTTCATAAATCAAGATGGTGATGCAACCTCTATATCAGCATCAGAATTCAATAATATATTTAGTCAAACATCAACAAATTTGAATCAGACTTCAACTCAAACGAATAATAAAATTCCAACAAAAGAAACAGCTGCTTCAAATAAAAATAAAACCTCAAAGTCAGGTGGATCAGGCGGTGGATCAAGTCCATCAAGTTCAAGCACTCCAAGCACAAGCTCTACTGCAACTCAGGGAGAATCTCTTGAAGAACTTCGTAAGCAAAGAGAGCAGATTATCACTGATTCAGATAAAGAAATTGCGGACTTAAATACACAATTACAGGCGAAAATTGATTCTACAAATGTTGATGCTACTTTGAAAACTCAGTATCAAGATGCAAAAACTAAATATGATGAGAATGAAACACAAATCAAAAATAATCAAGCGCAATTAACTCAATATAGCTCTGATTTGCATACTATTGAGACTAGCCTTGCATCTGCAAACAGTGAGAAAGGTAACTTAAAAACCGATACAGAAGATGCAGAAGTGAACAAAAACAACGCAGCTAGAATTGCAGAATTAGACAAAACGATTAAAGACCTTACCGCAGAACAAAATAGAATACAAGGGCTTAAAGATGCTCTTGATGCTGAAAATAAAGGTCTAGAAGGTCAAAGACCTGATCTTCAAAAAACAATGAATGATGCTTTAACTGCTCTTTCCGCAGGTTTGCCGCCTGAAGTTCAGCAAGAAATAGCTGCTTTACAAGAGCAGATAAGCGCAGCGGAATCTAATAAAACTACTAAACTTGGTGAAATTGATGCAAAGATAAAAACTAAAGAAACTGAAGAAGTTGATAAAAGTAAAACTGAAGGGCAACAGCTTGGTTCATTAGCTTCAGATCAATTTGGAAATAATGTAGTTCAAACAGCACTAAAATATCTTGGAGACAGCGAGTCAAACGGTCGTTATAAGAAATTTTCATCAGGCCCATATGGCTGGTGCGCTGACTTTGTAACTTATGTTGTTCAAGAAGTTTGCAAAGAAGGCGGTATGTCAGATTCTGAAGTTAAAGCCGTAAGAAAGCATCTTGGTGCAAGCCCTTATAAGCTAAGGTCTAGAAACGACGGACATTACTATAATACCAAAGGTATGTCTGGCTCAGAAAGAGAAGACTTTATTAAAAATACACTAAAACCAGGCATGGCGTTCATTTGCAAAGGAAGTGGCGCGTCTGGAGAGCATACAGGATTTGTTGCTGAGGTCAACTATGAAAAAGGAACTATTGTAACGGTTGAAGGCAACAGCGACAACAAGGTAAAACAAAATACCAGAAAGATTTCTGACCTTTACGGATTTGTTGATTTTACATATTTGTATAATGGATAGATTAATTAAAAAATATTCATTATAATTAGTCTAATGTAAAATATGTGAGAATTTTATGCAGCAAGAAATAATAAAACTCGAAGAAGACCTAAGGCAGGCTATGCTGGCTAGTGACGTTAAAAAACTTGATGAGTTAATCGATGATTCTCTTGTTTTTATAGGTCCAGATGGAAGTGTTGCTTCAAAACAGATGGATTTAGATGCTCACAGGAGTAAAATCCAGAAAATACAAGAACTAAACCCGACAGAACAAGTCATAAATGATTTCGACTCTTTTGTTGTTGTAACAGTTAAAATGGCTATTTCTGGTACCTTTGGAGATTTCGATATCTCAGGCATGTACCGTTATTTAAGAGTATGGGAAAATATGAACGGCAACTGGAGAGTCATAACAGGCTCCGTGACAAAAATAGCTGGTTAGCTCTTTATATCAACCCTGCTTTTTTTGCAATCCTTATTGAATCTTTATCCATAGCTACAGGTATGGTTTTTAAGCCCATATCGCGCATTACCGCATATCTGTGTCTGCCGTCATCGAATTTAATAATAGGCAATCCTTTTTCCATCTGAACATAAACTTCAGGGGCTTCAATATCTTGAGTTGAAGCAAATAATTCTTTCAGGCGCTCATATCTTTTAGGAACCTGTATATGTCCTGGTTTACCTATGTATTGAGAAGGATTGGATGATTCAAATAATTTTTCGAATGCTGATGTTTTCACATCAACTATTTCCCAATTAGGGTGAAATTTTGGCTTTATTATCCTGGGCCTTAATTTTTTATAAACAGCGTCAACATTGCTTTGCACAATTTTGATGCCTTTGTTGGCCATATATGCTTCTTGTAGTTTTTCTCCGCTTATTCGAGGGAAAGTTGCTCGGTTATCTACTTGAGCAGCTACTTTTTTTACCGCTTTGGCAGCTGTTTTTGAAGAGTTTTGTGCGCATTCTCCAACACCTGCAAGTATTTTTGTAAGATTTAGCCCCATAGATTTTGTTTCCCCTTTTCTTTATAAAAACTTATTTTAATAGAAAATTGCCCGTCAAGATAAATTAACCTTAAGTCAATATTTGAGGTAATTTCAATCTAAATTTAAAAATGTAAACAAGTGTAACAATTGTATATATCAAATATATATATAGTAAATATCGGTAGGCTTTTTTACTTTTTATATATAAGAGAATATTCGAAAGGATCCACCAGTGTCCATAAATTCATTTTCAAATGATTTTTGGAAATTAATTAACAGTATAGCATCCGGCAGTTATGTTAGGACTCTAGGGAGCAATGCTGATTTTAGTATATTCTCTGGAATGAGTAGCACCGAAATCTCTGCATATATAGCAAATGGTTCATCAAACAGTATCTTTTCAGATTCTGTATCAAGTGCATTACAAAATCAAGATATTTTTAAACAACTTGATAGAAATGATAATAACAAACTTGATGCAGATGAAATACAAATATTAAATGATCTTGCAAAAATAAAAACATCAGGCGCATCTGCTGATATCTCAGCTTACAGCGAAACAGGTATGAATCTAGACAATTTTAAAGAAGTTATAGGTAATAACTTCTTTGCAAATGAAGATTTGCAAAATATTTTCAATACAGATGGTCAAGTTTCTTTGGCTAATATATTTGAAAACCTTGATGTCAATAATGACAATGTTTTAGATAATAATGAATTGTCTGCAAATGATGGCGTAATCTCAGCTGACAATTTCTTAAATATGCTAAATAATTCAGTAAATGCTCTAGCTGATACAACAACTGGAACAACTCCTGCTACAACTCCTACAACTACAACTGCAACTACGACTGCAGAAACAAATAAGACTTCTCAAACAGAAAAAACTTCTTCAGGTGGAGGAGGTGGAGGCTCAACTAGTAGCTCTTCTAGCTCTACGCCTACTACAGCGACTACCACAACAACGACTGCATCATCAGGAACTCCTGAGGAACAATTAGAAGCTCTTAAGCAAGAAAGAACTCAAATTGTATCAGATTATGATTCAAAGATTGCTACTCTTCAATCAGATTTGGATACAATAATTGAAGACGCTTTTAAGGATGATGAAGCAAATAAAAAATTAAAAGAAGATTATGATACTCAAAAGGCTGATTTAGCTACATGTGAAGCATCAGTTACTGCAAAAAAATCTGGTATCAGCACTTGCAAAAGCAGTATTTCAGCATTAACAGGCGACATAGAAGGCTTAAAAGCTGAATTAGGTGGCTTGAAAACAGATACAGAAGACGCTGATGTAAATGCTAAAAATGCTGCAAGAATTGACGAAATAAATGCACAAATATCTACAAAAGAAGGAGAAAAAGCTACTCTAGAACAGCAAAAAACAACTCTAGAAGGAGAACTTGCAATATTAGAAGCAGATAAAGCAACAAAGCAACAAGCACTTAATCAAGCATTAGATGCAATGACAGCAGCAAAACCTGAACTAAAAGAAGCAATTGATGCTAAAAAAGCTGAGCTTGATTCTGCAAAATCAGAAAAAGAAACTAAATTAAGCGAACAAGATTCTAAAATTGAAGCGAAAGAAGCAGAAGTAATTGAAAATAAAAAGTCTCAAGGTGAATCTAACGGAAAAACCTCTTCTCCAGTTAGCTCAAATGCACAAGACCTCTATAAATCTTTAGGATTAGACCAAAAAGGCTTAAGTCTTGAAATTTTTTCTGACGCTTTAGAAGGTTATAGTAAATTGCAGGATAAAGGCAATGGAATGCTTGGCATCTTTGATACAAGCCAAAGAGCAGATAAAGAGAGATACTATTTAATTAACCTTAATACCGGTGAATTAGTTGCACAAAGTGTAATGAAAACAGGTTCAGGCAATATGGATAATGTTAAAGGAGCTAATAGAGACGGTTCTCACGCAACTTTGTCCGGCTTTGTAAAAATAGGAAAAGAATATTATTCTTCAAGCATGAAGAAAAACGCTATGAACGTAGTTGGTTTGGAGCAAGGAATTAATGATAATGCCGATGCTAAGGGAATTGCTTTCCATTATACCAAATTTAATAGCACTTGGGGTTGTTTTGGATTCCCTCCTGTAAAAGGTGATGATAAAAATCACACTAAAACTTATGAATTGATGAGAAAATTGGCACCGACAGGTACTATAATTTATACCGTTCCAACAGATGAGAATGAATATAAAGCACTAAGCGCCGTTTTATAAGGAGCTGAGCGGACTGTTTGATTAACCATATAGTCAAATATAAATATTTGTAATTTCAAGGACGGTTTGATATCCTATCAGATAGGGTATTTATAAAAAGTTGAAGTATTAATGTGGGAAAAATTAAATAGGAACAATTATTTATCTTTGTTGTTAACAATTATTCTGGGAATATTTATTTGTGCAGGAATTATATTTATAACAAGGTTTGATATATTGACAGGCGATGACCTAGATCAGGTTTTTTTTAATTACGATTTTAAGCAAACATTCTTAAGATCTGACCATGGAAGTATTCTCAGCTGGTTTATGATAAAAATAGTTGGCAGTTTTATTCCTTTGTATTTTGGCGTTCATTGTAATGATAATACATTAGGATTAATAATAAGAAGTGCCAATGTTTCTTTGTATATATTTCTTTTGTCTTATTTTGCTTCATTACTAAATAAAAATAAACAAAACATGCCGGCATGGTATATGCTGGTCTTTTTGTTTTTTATTAATTATTTTTGTAATAATAGTTATTGCGACAGTACATTTATTTATGAATATAGCCAGAATTTTAGATGTATTTTTATGGGATTGTTTTACTGGCTTTTTTGGTTAATTTTTATATTAAAATATTTGAATTTAATTAAATTAGATAAAAAATTATTAATAGCATATTCAATCATCTCATTTTTTGTAGGCTGCTCGATGG
This sequence comes from Cyanobacteria bacterium OH_CDB_20, assembly GCA_023415935.1. GTDB lineage: Bacteria > Cyanobacteriota > Vampirovibrionia > Gastranaerophilales > Gastranaerophilaceae > JAEZIX01. Next base: position 20,634 of record JAEZIX010000086.1, read on the forward strand.
AATTGTTTTTATTTTCTACTTTTTATTCATTACTTTTGTTTTCAGCTATAAATTTATTTTCTATTTTTAAAATGAGTGGTTATAAGTTTAAAGCTATTAAAGAAAGAGTGGCCAAGATAAAAGGTATTGAGCTTATACCTTATATTTCATTCGTTTTGGGTAGTATTTTAACATTATCCAATCCCGGATTTTGGCAGGTTGCAGAAACAGAAAGAAATACTATTTCTAACTTGTTTGCTCTGGATTGTTTTAAAAATGCTGTTTTTAACTATACAAAAATATGGTTTGATAAGTTTTTTCTTGAAAGCCCTAATAACATATTATTATTAATGCTAATAGCGCTTTCTTTGATAATATTTGTCTTAGGTAAAAAATCCAATAGAATTAAATATAGCTATAAAGTTATTTTTATATCTTGGGTTCTTGTCTTTGGATGTGGCATTTTCTATTTGTCACTAATATTTCCTACATCAAATAAGGGGGAGGCTCTTATATGGCTGTCTTCTCACAGGGTTACCCTATTTGTTGAAAATGTGTATATGGCTGCTAATTTACTTCTGGCAGGTTTTGTTTTTAAGCTTATTTATAAAAATAAAAATTTAGAAAAGGCTTTAAGTTCTATTTTTATAGTACTTGTATTGCTTTTATCTGTGAAGGAGTTAAGCGTTTCAAAAGATAAAATTTCACATTTTATGAACTATGAAAAAGAAAAGAGGACTTACTTTTACAAAATCGAAAAAATGATTTTATTCTATATAGGTAAAGGTGAGGACATAATATTGCCTTTAAGCATTATTAAATATGATAAAGATATTACCTTTCAATTTGTTGCTTTTTGGTGTAACGATACTGGTCTTTACGAGGTATATTTGCCAGGTATTTATAAAATTCATGATTTTGAAAAAATTAAATTGATTGAAGATAGCAAAGCATGGGCAAAATTCTATGAAGAAGGAGGCACTTTTGATAAAAGTGAACTTACAAATCCTTCTTTTACAAGGCTTTTAAAAGAATATAAAAAATAATAAGAAATTATGAATGATTTTTAATATTAGTATTGACTTTTTATAATAATGGTATTATAGTACTACTATACTAAAATACAAAATATAAAAAGAGGTACAAATGTTAAAAATATCAGAAGCAACTGCAATAGCTCTACATTCTTTGATTTATATCGCGGGTAAAGGTGATAAAGTTTCATCTTTAAAAGAGATTGCAGAAAAATTCAAAATATCAGAACACCATCTTTCTAAAGTTCTTCAACGATTTGTAAAAGAAGGTGTGCTTACTTCCATTAAGGGGCCAAATGGGGGATTTTTAATAGTTCCTAAATATAAGAACATGAGTTTTTTAGAAATATACGAAATTATGGAAGGAAAAATTAGTAATCATACATGTATTTTTAATTCTCATTCAGAAGGTTGTGAAAAGTGCATTATGAGCGATTTGGTGAAAAAAACCAATGATGAATTCAATAAATATATGAAAGAGCATAAAATTTCGGATTTTTCTTTTTAAAAGGAGTTATAAATGAAAAGAAGTATTATAAAAATTGATGAAGATAAATGTAACGGTTGTGGAGCTTGTATTCCGGATTGTCCCGAGGGTGCGCTTCAAGTTATTGATGGCAAGGCAAGGCTTATAAGTGATTTGTTTTGCGATGGGCTTGGTGCTTGTACAAAGGCGTGCCCACAGGATGCTATGACTATTGAAGAGCGTGAGGCTGAACCTTACGACGAGTATAAAGTTATGGAAAACATAATCAGAGGCGGTGTAAACGTCATAAAAGCACACCTTAAACATTTAAAAGATCATGGCGAAAATAAGCTTTTTTCTCAGGCGATCGATGCTTTGCAAAAGGCAGGTATTGAAGTTCCTGAATTAGAAGAGCGCACTCATCAGGGGTGTCCCGGCATGATGCAAAAGGATTTTAGAGATAGAAAATCAGATAATTCAGAAAGCAATATTAAAATGCAATCCGAACTCAACAATTGGCCTATTCAGTTAAAACTAATGAACCCCAATGCCCCGTACTTATACAAGTCTGATCTTGTTATTGCGGCGGATTGCACGGCTTTTTCTTATGCAAATTTCCATTCAAAATTTCTTAAGAACAAAATCCTTATTATGCTTTGTCCTAAGCTTGATACAGACTTAGAAAGCTATGTGGAAAAACTTGCAGATATTTTTGAAAAACAGGATATCCAGTCACTTACCATTGTCCATATGGAGGTACCTTGCTGTGGTGGAGTAGAAATGATAGTAAAGAAGGCACTGGAAAAAGCCAACAAATATATTATAGTAAAAGATTACACAATATCGCTTCAAGGCGAGATTATTTAGAAAGGTAGAGAAAATGACGTCAATGTTTTGTTTTCAATGTGAGCAGACGGCTCAGGGAAAAGGATGTACAGTTCAAGGAGTTTGCGGAAAAAAGGCTGATACTGCTAACTTGCAGGATGAACTTACAAGCAGCTTGATTGAGCTTGCAAATTCAAATGAACCAAGTGAAGAAGTTACAAAAACTCTTATTGATGGTTTATTTACAACAATTACCAACGTTAATTTTGACGATGAATCAATAAAAGTTTTCACAAAAAAAGTCATAGATATGATTAAAAGACCAAATGATTTTGATATAAAAACTGTTTGGGAATGTAATGAAGATATCAGAAGTTTGAAATCACTTATATTGTTTGGACTAAAAGGTATTGCGGCTTATGCAGAACATGCCTGGGTTTTAGGCTATAAAGATGAAGATGTTAATAATTTCTTCTATGAGGCTTTACAGGCTGTTTCAAAGGATTTATCTGCTGATGAACTTTTAGGGCTTGTTCTAAAAACAGGTGAGATTAACCTTAAGTGTATGGCTCTTTTAGATAAGGCGAATACTGAAACTTACGGAAATCCGGAGCCTAACGCAGTTACGACAAATATCGAAAAAGGTCCTTTTATTATTGTAACGGGTCATGATTTAAGAGATTTACATCTTCTTTTAGAGCAGACTAAAGATAAAGGCGTAAATATTTACACCCACGGCGAAATGCTTCCTTGCCATGCATATCCTGAACTTAGAAAATATCCTCATTTAAAGGGAAATTTTGGTACTGCGTGGCAAAATCAGCAGAAAGAATTTGATAATGTTCCTGCTGCGATTTTATTTACAACAAACTGTATTATGCCTGTAAAAGAAAGCTACAAGGATAGAGTATTTACAACATCTGTTGTTCAATATCCAGAGCTTGTGCATATTGACGATAACAAGGATTTTACTCCTGTTATTGAAAAGGCACTTGCGCTTGGCGGTTATCCAGAAGATAAAAAAATGACAGGTATCAATGGCGGTGATGTTTTGACTGTCGGCTTCGGGCATCATACGGTTATGTCAGTTGCAGATAAAGTAGTTGAAGGTGTAAAATCAGGAGCTATTAAGCATTTCTTCCTTGTTGGAGGATGTGATGGAGCAAAACCCGGCAGAAACTACTATACAGAGTTTGTTAAACAAACACCGAAAGATACAATTATTCTTACATTAGCGTGCGGAAAATATCGTTTCAATGACCTTGATTTAGGTGATATTGGTGGAATTCCAAGATTACTTGATATGGGACAGTGTAATGATGCATATTCTGCAATTCAAGTTGCGGTTGCGCTTTCAAAGGCGTTTAACTGCTCTGTTAACGAACTTCCTTTGTCTCTTGTACTTTCATGGTATGAGCAAAAGGCGGTTTGTATCTTACTTACATTGCTTTATTTAGGAATCGAAAACATTAGACTTGGACCAAGTTTGCCGGCCTTTGTTTCGCCTAATGTATTAAACATCTTGGTTGATAAATTCAAAATAAAACCTATATCAACTCCTGAAGAAGACTTAAAGGCAATATTAGGATAAAAATACTCTGGGGGCTTTAAGCCCCCTATCTATTAAAGGAGAAAAACTATGACAAATACATTTGCAAAAAAAGTTTTAAACTTAAAAAACTCAATTGAATATCAAGAAAATTCTATTGTAAGTAAAACTATTACAAACAATACTAACAGCTCACTTACCCTGTTTGCTTTTGATAAAGGGCAATCTATTGCATCGCACTCAGCCCCCGTTGATGCTGTTGTTCAAAATGTTGAAGGTGAAGTTGAAATAACAATTTCAGGTGAGAAATTTAATCTAAAAGAAGGTGATATAATCCTTATGCCAAAAGGTGAACCTCACGGATTAGAAGCAACAACGAAGTTCAAAATGGCGCTCTTTAAAGTTTAAGAATTGTATACTGAATTTGTGAGAACTGACAAATTTATGGTTTTTGCTCCTTAAAGCTATTGTTAAATCAACCGCAAAGGAAAATAATATGAACAACGTTAGTTTTAAAGGTTTTCAATCAAATACTGTATCAGTTTCGGGTGCTCCAATCAAATCAGCTACAATAGAATCTGGTTTATTTGGTATAAAACCTTTTGATAAAGCTATGGAACTTTTTCAACCCGGAGATATTTTTTCTTATCAATCATCATCGATGAGCGTAGGAGATTTACACTCTGGAATGTATCTGGTTAATACCAAAGATAAAGCGAACAATGGCGTTACTCTTACTCAGATTAATTCGGATAATGCTGAGATTATACGAATGGGTGGAACTTTGTATACTCCGTATGATACAACCGGTAACTGCAAAATAATTGGACGCCTTAATGTTTCTGCCTAGCCTGATATAAAATTTCCAAATAATAAAAAGTGCCTGTTTGTATTAATCAGGTACTTTTTTATTTAAACATGTTTGTTATTGCTGGAGCTGACTTTATATATTATTATTAATTCAGGTTAGATTAATATTTTGATTTAAAAGAGGCATATTATGGATAAAAACTTATTGGAAGCTATTAAAAACAGAAGAACTTACTATTCAATCGGTAACGAGAAAATTGTCCCTGAAGAAAAAATAGAAGATATTGTTAAAAATGCCATAAAATATACACCTACTTCTTTTAATATACAAAGTGGCAGAGCAATTTTGCTTTTTAATGAAAACCACACAAAACTTTGGGATATCGTAAAAGCAGAACTTAGAAAAATCTTAGATGATGAAGCATATGAGGCTTCTAAACAAAAAATTGATGCCTGCTTTGCAAGCGGCTATGGTACTGTTCTTTATTTTGAAGATCAAAACTCTGTTAAAGCCCAGCAAGAAGAGTTCCCAATGTATGCAGATAATTTTCCTCTATGGTCTTTGCAATCTTCAGGCATGTTGCAGTTTATTGTCTGGACAGCTATAGAGCTCGAAGGTTTGGGGGCATCTCTTCAGCACTATAATCCTTTGATTGATGAAGCGGTAAAACAAGAGTGGAATATACCTGAGAGTTACAAACTCATCTCTCAAATGCCTTTTGGAAAGCCTTTAAATCCACCTGACGAAAAGACATTTTTGCCGATTGAAGATAGGTTTAAAAAATATTAGGTTGACTAATATAATTAATTTTGTTATCTGCTCATAATTATTCTTTTATGAGGTATTGATATGTTAGTTAAAGTAAAAAACTTGAATGGCATAGATAAAAATCAAATTTTATTGTCTGATATTTCTTGGAAAATATGGTGGGAAAAAAAGCAAGGAAGAACTTTGCCTGCCAAATGTTCTAGAGATGGATGCAATCAGGTTGCCATAGATGTCTTTCCTGTCCAAAAAGCTGATGGTGAAACTTCTTGGTATATGGTGCCTCTTTGTAAATGCTGTGGTGAGAGAAAAATGCACGATGAATTTGAAGTCAAAGCTGATGATTTGCAACTTATTGATATTAAATAGTTTAAAATATGCACTAAGAACCCGATTGCTTTTTAAAAGAAAAAACACTAATATAATTTGTATTGGTAGTTTAATTGAATATGGAGTTATTTATGCAGGAAGTTGAAATTGGACTGGTTGAGGCTTTAAGGATTCAGAATTATCCCGCAGAAGTTTATACAGGTGAGATTGTTGATGTTCAAGAATCAAGGGATTCAATTGTTTCAGGCGACATAAACGGTTCTTTCCGTTCTTTTAACGGGACTGGTTTTGGTAGAGTAACGGGTTCTGTATCAACAACTGTAGAGGTTAAGAAAACTATTTTTGTTAAACTCGAATCTGGTAAAGAAATACAGGTCAATATATATGGCGATGTCGTTGCTTTAAGAGTTGGGCAGCAAGTTACTTTGTGTCAGGTAAACGGCAGCTACATATTTATGTATAACCACAATACAGAATATTTCTATAATTTCTGTCCTTCTTTTGGGCCTTGGGATAGAGCTTGGGCTTCCATTTTTAAATTGGTTTCAGGACTTTTTCTTGTGTTATCTGTAATAATAGGAGCTATATTTTTGATAATCGGTATTGGAGCTTTTCTGTTTTCGTTCTTTGCTCCATCAATATTTTTCTGGGGAATTGGACTTCCAATAGCAGGAATAGCCCTATGTATTGCTCCTGTGCTTTTGATAAACTGGTATATGAAAATTCCTGCCGGCAAGAATAAACAAATTATTGATTCAGCAGCTCAAAGAGTTCTAAACGGCAAGAACATTGATTCTTATATTACAGCATATACTTTTTAGCAAAATAATACCTAAAAACTGCTTTTAACAGTTGGATATTTGCTTCGAGTTTGGTAAAATCATTGTATGGAAAGTATTTTATCAAAACTTGAGAATTCCCATACAGCTACAAAAGAAGAACTTACAATGCTGCTTGCTTCTTCTGATTTTGATGAGGAAATTTTTAAAGCAGCAGATAGAGTAAGAGAAAAATATCTTGGAAATGAAGTTCACCTGAGGGGGCTTGTTGAGTTTTCTAATGTTTGTAAATGCAAGTGCAAATATTGTGGTCTAAGGTCTCAAAATGACAAACTTGAAAGGTATACTTTAAATCCCGATGAAGTTATAGATCTTGTAAAAAAAGCGGTTTCATACGGTTATAAAACAATTGTTATGCAATCGGGGGAAAATTGTGTTTATAAACATTCTGAAATGGTTGATTTGATTAAAAGGGTTAAAGAGCACGATGTTGCTTTGACCCTGAGTATCGGGGAGAAAACTTACGAAGAATATAAAGACTATAAAGAGGCAGGTGCTGACAGGTTTTTACTTAGGATAGAAACTACAGATAAAGAACTTTATAAAAAAATGCATCCTGATATGAGTCTTGAAAATAGATTTAAGTGTTTGGAATATATTAAAGAGCTTGGTTTTGAAGTCGGAACCGGCTGTCTTGTTGGTCTACCGGGACAAACTATGGAGTCTTTGGCAAATGATATCTTGTTCTTTAAAGAGCTTGGAGCAGATATGGTAGGGATCGGACCTTTTATACCTAATCCTAATACTCCTCTTGCAGACGAGAAAGTCGGAGATTTCAATCTCGCCCTTAAAGTTATGGCTTTGACAAGGCTTTTGCTCCCTGATATAAATATACCTGCAACAACTGCTATGGAAACTTTGGATCCAAAAGGTAGAATTATTGCATTGCAATCAGGCGCAAATGTTGTTATGCCTAATGTTACAGAAGGTGATTACAGGAGAAAATATGAAATTTATCCTGGCAAAATCTGCGTAAACGACACTCCCGCTCATTGTAGGGGGTGTATCTCAGGCAAAATAGCTTCTATAGGAAGAACTGTTGCAACTTCAAAAGGGAATAGTAAACATTTTAAACGTTAATTGTACTTTATGATAAAATTAGGACATGGGTAAGAGAGAATATAAGAAGTATAATAAAAGACTTTTGGCTTTAACACTTTCAATCATTGCTGTTCTTGCTGCGTTTAACGTTCTCGTTGACCCGTTTAATGCTTTTGATGTTAAAAAAATTCAAGGTTTAAATAAAATAAAACCAGAAAAAAACAGGCAACAGAGGGTTACAAAAGTTGTTGAACTTAAGTTCGATAAATCAAAAATAGATTCTGTTTTTATAGGTTCTTCAAGAGTTGATGGGTCTATTGAGCCTTCTTATTACAAGGAACTTACGGGTAAAAATTCTAAAAACCTTGCAATGAATGCGCTTACACACTCTGAAACAGTCAATCTTGTTCAAAATGTTGTAAAAATCCACCCGGAGATAAAAACTGTTTATATCGGGCTTGATTTTTTTAGGTTTTTAAAAGGTCAGTCTGAAGAGGGAAGAAGCGTCAATATAACTTCAAATCCAAGGCTTACAATCAACGAGGTTAATCCTCTTGTGCTTTCATTTGATACAATTGTTGCTTCTTTTAATACGCTTTTATGGAATGTTCAAAAAAAGCCAGAACCGGATCGAGCGGGCGGTGAAAGCGCCTTCTTGCATAGAATAGGTCAATATAAGGGGACTTATGAAAATGCGACACTTGATACCAAAGAATTTAAAAAACTATTAGATTTAAAAAAAGAATTAAACGCCCAAGATATTAATGTTGTGTTTTATCTAAATCCTACTCACGCAAGTGATTTGTACTTAATTAAAGAACTTGGGTATGAAAATGTTATAAACGAGTGGAAAAAAGAACTTGCGCAAAATTTTGATTATTACGATTTTGATTTTGCAAACTATGCGACATCTGAACCAATAAACTCTAAAACAAAATATTTCTATGAAAGTTCTCATTCTACAAGAAATATGGGAAGACTCGTGATTACTTCACTTTTAAAAGGTTGTGATGATAATGTTTGCCGCAAAGTAACAAAAAATAATGTCGATGAAGTCAACAGAGACAACGCAGAAGCATTATCTAATTGGGAAAATAATGATAAATATTCGGCTGAGAAGGTAAGGGAGATTGTAAAAAACAATGCTATTTAATTCTATTGAGTTTTTATTTATATTCTTGCCGATTGTGTTTACAGTTTATTTCCTGCTAAATAGACTTAAATTGATTACTCTTGCAAGTTCTTGGCTTGTAATGTCATCGCTTTATTTTTACTCCTACTGGAAGATAGAATATCTGCCTATTATCCTTGTATCAATGCTCTTTAACTATGCAGTCGGCAGAACCCTTTCAACTGAGAACAATTTGAAGATTAATCGTAGATTACTTTTTATATTCGCAATTGTGATGAATGTTGGAATGCTTTCTTACTACAAGTATATGGACTTTATAATCTACAATATAAATATGGTGTTAAAGCATGATTTTAACTACATGCATATTGCGCTTCCTTTGGCGATAAGCTTTTTCACTTTTCAACAGATTGCATTTCTTGCTGATAGTTATGAGAAAAAGACAAAAGAGTACGATTTTTTAACATACGCTATGTTTGTAACCTTCTTCCCGCAGCTTATTGCAGGGCCAATTGTTCATCACAGCGAGACTATGCCTCAGTTCATGAATCTTAGAAATAAATTTATCAATCACAAAAATATTTCAATAGGCTTGTTTTTGCTTGGTATAGGCTTATTTAAGAAGATTATGATAGCTGACTTTTTATCTCCGTTTGTAGCTCAAACATTTGATGTAATCCCAACTTTAACCTTCTTCGAATCTTGGGTTGCAAGCATATCATACGCTTTCCAGCTTTATTTTGACTTTTCGGGTTATTGCGATATGGCGCTTGGGGTTGCTTATCTTTTTAATATCGTTCTTCCTCAAAACTTTAACTCGCCTTATAAATCAAACTCTATTCAGGATTTTTGGCGCAGATGGCATATGACTTTATCAAGGTTCTTGCGCGATTATATCTATATCCCATTAGGAGGAAACAGAAAAGGCGAATTTAAAACATACAGAAACCTGTTCTTGACGTTTTTTGTAGGTGGACTCTGGCATGGAGCAAACTGGACGTTTATCCTTTGGGGAGCAATGCATGGTGCAGCGACATGCGTTCACAAAATGTGGTCAAAACTGAATATAAAACTAAATGAGTTTGTATCAATCCTCATTACGTTTTTGTTTGTTGATGTTGCATTTACTGTTTTTAGAGCCCCAACAATAGAAAAAGGAATTTCAATATATAAATCAATGCTCGGTTTAAACGGATTTGCCCCAATTGAGATTAACAAGCTAAGATTTGCATTTGAAAACGGAAGTGTCAAAATAAGCATATTACTTCTTTTGAGCACATTTATACTTGTATTTTTCTCAAAGAATTCTATGGAACTTGCACGCAAAGTTAAGCCAAACGCAATTTATTTTACCGCAACATTAATAATGCTTGTCGTTTCAATTCTTTCTATCAACAAGGTTTCTGCGTTTTTATATTTCCAGTTTTAGTAACTAGTGACTTTTATTAGAACACTTTTGCTCTATAATCCAAAGCGCAATTGTTGGAATTAGAGTAAATTGGATTATAAGAATTTTCCAAACTCCAAAGAGAAGCACCATAATCCTGTTGTATACAAGAGGTGTTATTCCAAAAAGCTTTGTTGCAATATTAAGATACCAGTCATGTAGAAGCATACAAAAACCAAAGGAAACTAATAAAAATAAAAAACTAACCAAAAAACTAACGAAAAAATATTTTTTCATTGAGCTGATTTTTTCTAACTTTTCTTCTTTTGACATTATTACCTCCTCGTTTAAAAGCATAAAGCATTTTTATTATAAACATAATAAAAATGCTATTCATTAAACTTTTTGCTATATTTTATATTTTAGACTGCAGCAGGAGCTTCTTCCTGTTTTTTAAATTGCATTTCATAAAGTTTTTTATAAATGCCGTCTTCAATATTTAAAAGTGAATCATGTGTTCCTTCCTCAACAAGTTCGCCTTCATTTATAACTATAATTCTGTCGGCATTCTTGATTGTTGAGAGTCTGTGTGCGATTACAAATACTGTTTTATTCTGCATCAAGTTATCAAGAGCCAGCTGAACAATAGCTTCAGACTTGTTATCTAATGCTGAAGTTGCTTCGTCCAGGATTGCAATAGGTGCATTTTTAATCATTGCTCTTGCAATAGCAACCCTTTGTCTTTGCCCGCCCGATAGGGTTAGGCCTCTTTCTCCAAGTTCTGTTTCTATACCATTAGGAAGTTCTTCAATTACTTCATCTAAATGGGCCGCTCTGACTGCATTCTGTAAGTCTTCTTCAGTTGCATAAGGATTGCCCATTAGTATGTTTTCTTTAATTGTTCCCGTGAACAAGAAATTATCCTGGAAAACCATAGCAATATTGTTTCTTAAAGAATTTAAAGAAATATCTTTTATGTTTGTACCATCAATTTTTATCGAGCCTGACGTTACATCATAAAAACGCGGGATAAGATTTACAAGAGTTGATTTACCCCCTCCTGAATTCCCTACAACAGCTACTGTTTCGCCTTTCCTTATATTTAAATTGATGTTCTTTAGAACAGGAACACCTTTTACATATTCAAAATTAACATTTTCGAAATTTATATTACCTTCAATCACATTAATATCATTTGCTGAAGTTGAATCTTTAATTGCAGGAACGTAATCAAAAAGTTCAAATACACGTCCCATTGAAACAAATATTGTTTGGAAACTTGTAAGAGTATTTCCCATTGTTTTTACAGGTTTATAAAGAAGTAAGAGCGAAGTTACGAAAGAAGCAAAAGCTCCGGCTGTCATCTGCCCGCTCAAAATAAGTTTTGTGCCGTACCATAAAACAACAGCAATACCGCAAGATGCAATAAGATACATCAACGGACTCATCCAGCTTACTCTTTTTACCAGTGACATATTTACGTCAAAAGAGTCTTGAACTTGATTATTGAAAATGTCTTTCTGTCTTTCTTGAAGGCAATACGCTGTCATAACTTTATTTCCAGAGTATGTTTCATTAAAGTTTGTTGTTATATTACCGCCAATAACCATATTCTTATTTGAAGCTTTTTTGATTCTTTTTCTTATAAGTGCTGCAGGAATAAACGCTACGCATAAAACCAATACGCCAATTACTGCAAGTTTCCAAGAACTGTGAAGCATAACAATAATAAGAGCAAGGGCGCCCATTGTACCTGTTGTAAGATCTTTTACATTCTCAACTACGCTTCTTGAAGCTGTATCAGGGTCTGCAAGATATCTTGAAATAACTAATCCAGAGGTATTTTCATCAAAAAAACTTGTGTCCATATAGACAAGTTTTGCAAAAAGCTGTGTTTTTATTGAATTTGTTATTTTTTGGCTTGTCCATACAGAAATATATTCGTTTAAATATTTTAAAGCGCCTTGAAATGCTGCGAAGAATACAACCGCAAATGGAATTATAGTAGCAAGCAGCATATAGCTTATTTCGTGCCCGCCCCATAAAACAAGATTTTTTTGGCCAACAACATAATCTAAATATGGTTTTAAAGCAAAAGCAACAACACCGTCAAGAAGTCCGACTGGTATTGCAACTAAGAATCCAAGAATTATTCTTCCTAAGAAAGGTTTTATAAAAGGAAAAATTCTCCCCATAAGCCATTTGTACTCAAACGATGTCTTAGCATCAGTATCTTTTAATTTCATTTAAATTCCTCAATACACTCAATATTTATATATTTTATTATACTTCAAAAATGATGATTTAAATTGTCAGAACAATTTTAGTGGCAATAGAAATACAAAGTGTTATATTTATTTAACAGCGGTTAAATCAATTTGTCCGTTTGTAGAATTGTATACTCTGTCAATTATTTGCTGAGTATAGTTTAAGTACCTTATGTCGCTTACTTTTCCGCTATCAATGTGTTCCTGTGCCTGAGCTAGATATTTCTTTAAATATACTGTTCTTTTAGGTTCTTCTCTGAACCAAGCAATTGGGGGCTTGTGTTTTTTCTTGCAATTACAGTCTTCATGCATTCCAACATAGTTTATGACAATATCAAGTCCTTTGTTTTCACCATTTACGGCTTCAAAATGGTCTGTGTTTGCAACTGAACCTTGTAAAAAGGCTGAAGCAACCAACCTGCTTGTTTCAGGTTCTTTGCATTTTTTGTCATAGTCAAGAAGATTAGTTATTTCATTGTATTTTTCTTCTGTCTTTGCAGAAGGAAGATTTTCTGCAATCGTTAGAAGCTGTCTTTTTAGTTTTTCGTCTTCCAGTTTGCTCTTTTTGATTTTATAGATAAGATCTTCTCTTGAGAAACTATAACTTGCATTTTCTACACCTTGTTTATATTTTGGAGGCAAGATATATGCTCTATAATTATCTTGATCTTCAATTTTGGAATTAGCTATTGTCGTTATTTTATCCATGATTTCAGGAGAAGAAAGGTTTAGTTCTCTGATTTGATTTAATAAAGCTTTTCTTCCGATTGTTGATTTTTGTGTTTCAATTTTTTCGCAGGCTCTATTGATTATTTCATTAACACTTGCGGCTTCTGTTTCAGTTAAACCTTTAGCTACAGCCCTTATTTCTTCAAGTTTTTCTCGTTCTTTTGAAAGCAGGTATTCTTTCTTTTCCTGAACAATTATCTGGTTTGTTCTTCTTATTTTTCTGCTGTCGTTTACATCAGATAAATGTCCAAGCGCTGATGATATTGTGCTTAAGAGGTCATATTCCGGACAATCTTTGTCTTTATCAATACGTGAGATTATCAGTCTTGTAAACTTTTCATCTTCAAACCCGGAAGATTTTATTCTGGATATCAATTTACCTGTTGAAATAGGATGTTTTCTTGTTTTGAGTTGGTCTTCATAAAAGAATAATACATCATCAAAAATAGCCTTTTCTTGTTTTGGTAAGCCGGTGCGACATTCTTTCAATCTAGAAAACATTTTCTTTTGACGTTCGATTATTTTTTTGTCACCTACCGCTTTAACGGTATCAGACATTCTTTTTAGAATCTGAGCTTGGGATTGAAGCATTTGCTCGTTTTCTTTTAAATCCATATCATTTAATATTTCAGGTATTGATTTATAAGGTTCTTTTGCTTGTAAAGTGAGGACTCGTTCAAAAATACTTCTTTTAACCGGCACCATATATTTTCTGTGTTTTTTTAATATTTGAAGACATTCTTGAGGATTTGCAGTTGATATATCAAGCGCAATATCGTTGTAAGTACTTTGCGAAAGCATCTCGGCGCCACAAGCAGGACAGGTAAGCCCATCTATTTGGCAGAAGGCAAAATCTCCGGTTTTCTGTTTATAAAACCTTAGATCCTCGGGGATTTCATTATGGGTGCGTTTAAACGACGGTTTATAATAGTTTCTTATGGGAATATTGACTGGTAAAATCATTTTTTCTCTTTCTCATAATGCTCTGCTATCGCTCTTTCATACATACCTAATTCGGTTTCAAGTAAACTTTTTCTAGTTATGTTTTCTCTTTTGATTATGAACATTTTGGTCCAGCGTACAAGTTTTTCTACTGTTATTGTTGGTTTTTCTTTGTTGGTATGTATGCCTATATCAAGAGGTTCTTCTAGTTCTGGACTTGTGAATCTCATATTTATTGCAAAACCTTCATCGTACGCTTTTCTTGAAATTTCGATTGTATCGCCATCAGTAACATGCTTTATAACTTTATGATTCAGAAATCTTTTATATCCGGATACAAGTTTTTCCGTGTAGTCTTCGGGGGTTTCTGAGGGCATATCGTTATATAGATTTGAATTGACAACTAAATTAGCTTTAAAAGACACTCTATTCATAATTATTTATATAAATAATTAAATATAAATTATTTTGCTAGCCTGTTATAAAATTTAACGTTGCAAATGCAACAAAAAATTATGTTGCTTCCTTCTTTTAATGTTAAGAAATATTAATTTAAATATTTTGGCCTTTTCGCCTATTAAAACTTATAAATGAGATAAGATATTTTGTAATTTTGAAAAATTTTTTCATAAAAATGCAAAAAAACGAATAAAAAAATTAAAAATTATCAAAACATAGATTTTTTCAAAAATAAGGCAAAAGCAAAAAAATTTGTGTTCAAATTTTAAATTGGTATCATATACTTTGTGAATTTTTTCTGCGAGGAAAAAGGAAGAAGCCAAGACTAGACGAATAGGGACAAACTTAATTTATGAGCCAATTATCAGTAAAAACAAACATTCAATTATCAAATCTTCAAAACAAAAAAGCAGCACATAAAAACCAAAATTTTAATGGTGTTGCAGATGGTTTGACAGGTGTATTCCAGGCTCTAGAAGCTAATCCTATGTTGAAAGTATCTGCTATAGATGTTTTCTCTGCAATTGGCCCAAGAACCGCAGTAGATTTGGTGACAACAGGGGTTCCTGCTGCATCAGAAACACTAATACGTGAATCTTCAGGGTTAATTGTTAACTGTTTAATACCTAGTTTGTTTGTTCTTGGTGCTGCAACTGCTATTAATAAACCTATGATGAATGGTTTTAACGGCATCAATATGTCTAAGTCATGGGCTACAGAAGATACTCTTAAGAAAATGGCAGAGTTATATAAATCTGCTTCTCCAAGGGATAAAACAGAAAGTTATGTAAAACGAAACCTTGCTCAACTTGAAGTTTTTGAAGATGCAGGTTATAAAAAAGTTTCAAAATATTTTAATAAACCTAAAGTTAAAGAAGCTATCACTATCTTGATAGATACCATTAATAATTCAGATATGTCATCAAGGGAAACAAATAAAGCGGTTAAGGGCGCTTATCAGCTTCTTGCAGATGAGTTAAAAGCAACTGAAGTAATTAAGTATGCAAAAGATGAAAAAGCATTCTCGTGTAATCTTTCAGACTTGTTGAGAGATCATGTTGATTTAGGAAGAAAGTTTGCAAAAATCGGAGACAATGCTGATATCGATCAATTTGTAGTAAAAGCTTCAAAAATGGTTAAGACAAAGAGTTTACTGGGTCTTGCTATGGTTATTCCTCTTGCTATGTCTATCCAAACAATAAATAGAGCGATAACAAGACGCAAATATAAAGTTAAAGGTGCTCCTATCTACAAAGATTTTGGAAAAGGTGAAGAGCGTAAGGCACTTACTCCTCAAGAGAAAAGTAAATTCTTTGTCCAAAAGTGCGCTTCTGCGGCTACTATGGTTGGTTTAGCAGTTTTATCAATGATGAAACTACCTACCCCTGCAGTTCTTGGTAAAATGGTTCAGTTTAAGGGAATGTTCCCTTCTACCGATCAGTGTAGAATAATTGCAACTTCTACTTTTGCAAGCAGAATGTTTGCATCAGAAGAGCCTAACGAATTAAGAGAAGCTACTGTAAGAGATGTAGCAACTTTCTCTTTCTTGTATTTCTTGGGCGATTATGCTGAAAAAGCTGTTGCAACTCTTATTGAGCATAAAAGTAAAAAAGGTGTTAAGTTAATTAACAGGCTTGTTCCAGACGATAAATCGAAATTCTTCTTGAAACGTTTCTGGAACTGGGTAAGAAACTATAAGATTAAATCCTTTGATGAAGTTCCTGATAAACTATCAAAGAACATGCGTTCTGTGTCTCAATTATCAGGGCTAGCTGTTTCTATCGCTGCATTGGGTATTGCCCTTCCTTTCTACAATAGAAAAGTAACTGAGAAAAAAGAAAGAATCAGAAAAGAATTAGAAGCGAAAAATAGACTTAATGCCCAATCGTTTGGGGATAAACAGGTTACTTCTCTGCCTAGTGTTTTTCAAGGTATTTTAAATAAATCAAAAAGTTAATTCATATTTACTAGCAAAAAAAAACTGCTGCGTGGTTTTAAACAAAATATCGGTTGTCTAAATCGAAATATAACGATATAATATTCTGAATGAGATACTCTTAATATATAAAAAGAGTATCTTATAAGTAAAATCTACTTGATAAGTGAAAGAGAGTATAAAAAGTGGTCGATAATCGTTCAGCAGGCGTTTTGGGCATTGGCGGCGGTCTAAATTTTAAGAGCGGCGATATCTCAGGCACCGCTGCAAAGACTTCTGACGATAGAGCCAGCCAGGGTACAGAATACTTTGCCATGGATGATCCAATGGGAGAACAATCAAGGCAAGAGCCTTTTGTTGATAGAAGCGCCCAGCTCAAAGCTACTTTAAATTCTCTTGCTATGATGAATGTTGTTAATATTATAAAATCGACAATACCAAATAAGACCTCGGCTAAAGGTAGTGAACTTGAAAAAACTAAGAAAAAAGATAAAGTTAAAAATAAAGCAGATTATCTTTTTGAAGAAGATCACGACGACGAAGACGAAATTGATTATATAGAATAAAAAAACTAACTCTACAAAAGTTAGTTTTTTATTTATTACAATGTTTGCGTTATCTTTAATGTTTCTATAAAATATTAATACATGTTATCGGAGGAAAGTTATGAAAAGAATTTTTTTAAATATTATTATTGTTGTTTCAATATTTTGTCTTAATGTTGCAAATGTTCTTGCGAAAGAATATTCAGACTTAACAACAAATCATTGGGCATACAAGCAAATTGAGGCATTATCTAATGAAGATATTGTCGTCGGGTATCCTGATGGAACGTTTAAGCCCGATTCAAATGTAACGAGGGCAGAGTTTGCAACGATGGTTGTAAAAGCTGTAGGGCAGGAAAATGCTGATTTAAAAGAAATTATTAATTTTGAAGATATCAATAATACTTATTGGGCATGGAATATGATTCAGCGTGCAGTAAGATTTGATATTGTTAAAAAATCTTCTGACAATAAATTCTATCCTGAAAACACAGTTACAAAAGCTCAAGCAATCGCATTTGTTATAAATGCTCTTGATACAGATGATATTTCAATCAGTCAGGCAAAAGATGCTTTACTAAAAAAATATTATGATTATGCTGCTATTCCGGATTGGATTCTTATCCCTGCTGGTAAAGCTGAGTTTCTTGGCATGATTCCAAATGTACCTGGAAAATCAGGCACTTTAGATGTTGAAAAACCTGCAACAAGAGCAGAACTTGCTGTATTCTTGTACAACTTAAAAGAACAAGTAAAGATAAATGCGAATAAAAAACTAAAAGCTGCACTAAAGCCAAGAATGGCTGATGGTTTTATTGTTAAAGATGCGGTAGTTGATAAGAATATTGCGACAATTCCTGTAGGCACAATATTGCCTGTTAAATTGAGCGGTGAGATTTCTTCTCAAAAATCAAAACTCGGAGAAGTTTTTGTTGCAACTTTCCCTCAAAATATTGTAACTAAAGAACACTATTTATTAATTAATGAGGGAGTTCCTCTTACAGGACAGGTTTTAGACCTTAATGTTGCAAGATACTTTTGGAGAAATGGCGCCGTTATCCTTGAAACAAAATCTTTAAAAACACCTGGTAATCAAGTGGCTAAGTTCTCTACTCTTGCAGATACTGATGTTCAAGTATCAGGATTTTGGAAAAAGGTTAAAAGAATGATTATAAGAGGCGAAAAGTATGAGCTTCAAGCAGGCGATATAGTTAATGTAAAAACACTTCAACCTGTAAGAATAGACATTGTGACCGGCAGATTTGTTGAAAACTAAAAAGTTAAAGAGAATATAACTTAAGAATAAAAAAGCTAAACTTTAAAGTTTAGCTTTTTATATTTTTGATTCTCTTTCGATTCCCATTTCTTTAAGTGTATTGAGAAAATGTTCAGCTGCTGCCTTTTGAATTTCAGGTGGGACAACTCTCAAGAGTTCTACCGTTTTTGAGATGACAGGGTCCCTATCGTACCATCTGTTGCCAGCAACAGGTTTTACCATTTCATAAAATCTATCAATTGTTTCTTTAGAAACTTTTTCTTCAATTTTGGTCAAGAAAACTTCAGCCTGAGCTTTGAGTTCTTCTTGATAATTCCTTAGAATATCAATTACTTCAATTAAAACAGGGTCATGATCATACCAACGTTTATACTTGTGACTCATCCATACTTCCTTTAAAGTTATTATTGAGTAAATCGTTGTTATCATTGTATCTTGTAATGTT
>JAEZIX010000032.1 GCA_023415935.1 Cyanobacteria bacterium OH_CDB_20
GAATCGTATGATCCAAGAACATTCACAAGATTTAAATACAATGGCAGAGCAATATAAACAAGCTGAAAATCTTAATATGGAACAGGGTCAAGGTTTAACAGATTCAGTAATTTCATAGTAGTACATAATAATTGGCGAGAGGAAAAAAGACATTTCCGCTTGCCAATTATTTTAAAAAAGGGGAAAAGTGAGCAGTATTTCATAGTAATACATTTTATGGGAGAGCAGAAATGATACATGGAGTTCTGTATAAATATAAAAAGGCTTACGAGTATTCTAAGATAAGCTAAATTATGCATTAGATTTAGGTGATAGTGGTTTTGATGTTTCAGAGGGCTGAACGGATGAATAAAGTTATTGGAGATGTTTTGAAGTGAAAATAAAATATGCATTTTGGGGAATGATTAGCATGATTATTTTACTTACTGCATGCGGCAGTATGGTAGAAGGAAGCAATGGTATTATATTAGAAAAGAGTAATTTGAAAGAGGAGAGTAGTGACATGGAAACAAAGGTTGATATGACACCAGAACAAGAAGCCTTGTTATGCAAGATTTCAATAAACGAAGACAGAGTTAAGGAAGGGAAACTCTTTGTTTGGCAGGAGGAGGTTTTAAGACAATATGATTATGCAATGGATTATTTGCTAGGCAAATATCCTTCTTATACATTTCATATAGTAGACTGCGAACCAAAAAATAAGTTGAATAATGCCTATTCTAAATTTGTTTTTCAAGAGTCAGATGACAGTGAAAGTTATTATGACCTGTACTTATATGTAGAGGATGGGGAGTATTCTGCAGAGGATAATTTTTATGGATATATCATAGAGGAAGGATATGAAAATGAATTGAAAGCAGTATTGTTACAGGAAGATATCCCTTGTGATAGAGTAGATGCACGTATTACTACTGTAGAGGGTAATGACTTTAATGAAAAGCTATAATGAATTAATAGATTATGTAGCAGCAATTAAGAGTGTTTGTAGTCATCTGAATGGTGATTTTTTTGCATAAAAAGATCATTAGATCTAGTAGGGAAAAATGTATTACAACAAGCAACGGAATATAAATATATGAAAGAAGCATTAGAGAAAATTAGCACTTATTATCAGGTGAGTGAAGAAAAATAGTTAAAGGGGGAACATAATATTATATGGCATTTGATATTCGCATTGAAAATATAAAAGAAATAGCAGATGATATTAATAGCTTAAGTAGCCAAATGGGGGAAATGGCCGGACAGATGAACATACTTTATTTTGCAATGAGTAGATGGAATGATTATTGCTCCGAGGCATTCCTTAAAGAAATCGCTACTGAAAAGAAGAAAATTGCTCAATTTCAGCAAGAAATGAAAAGAATGGCAGTTGCTTTAAATAGCGTTAAAAATGCTTATCTTAAATCCGAAAATCAGATTCTATTAGTATCTAATATTGATCCTAATAGGGGAGAAAATCCTTTAAACCATGTGACGAAGAAGGAGATGGATGAGGCAATTGCCGCCTATGAAAAAGAACATGAGAAGGAAGTGGAGGAGTTAAATGACTTCCTAAATGGAGAGGGCGCGGATATTTTAACAGAGGAAGATAAACGCAATATTAAATACCTTATTTATACAGCACCAGAACCATATAGAAGCATTTTTATGGAATCAATTACAAAGTTTAAGATAGCTGATGCGGATGGCAAGAGTGCTTTTTATAAGGCGTGGAAGCATACGGTAACTTATTCCTATCCAGACTCCTTTGCCAGTGACCCACGAGGAGCTTATACAGTATTTTTCCATGAGTGTGGTCATGCCATAGATGACCTCAGTGATGTAGCTAAATGGCTGGGAAGTGATAGCGAAGAATACAAGGTATATAGTGAGGCAATGGGAAAAGATGTGACCATGAGGCAGGCTATAGAATATGACGTTTATTATAATGATAACAATGAACATAGTATAACCAGTATTGCTAACAGAATTATTGCTAGTGGTGGAAGTGGTAGTAAAGGCGATGTACAGAATGTGATTGATGCATTAAAACAAGGTAGTGGAAGTGATTTAAGTAATGCGGATCTTCTCTTATATAATGCAGTGAAAAGTGAATTTACAAGTGGGGTTAGTGGTGCTACTTATGAGGCTGTAAGTGATGTTTATGGAGGAATGTCAGGGAATGAGTTAAGATCGGGGTATGGACATGATACGAGTTACTGGGAAGATGATAAAAAGGCGGCAAAGGAGCTTTGGGCAGAGTATTTTTCTTATAATATGGCAGGAGATGATACAAGCCTTAATCTAGTTTATGAATATTTTCCTGAGGCAACCAAGATTATGAATGAGTATACGAAAGCATTAGGAGCGTAAGAAGATGAAAAAAAATAAAATTTATATTTTACTAAGCTTAGTTTTATGTATGTCATTAAATGGATGCAAGGCAATATCAATAAAAAATGAAGGTGAAGAAGTGAAAAATAAAAATGAAATAGTAACCCAAAAGAGTGACCAAAGTGTAGAGGATATACAATTCATGATAGATAGCTATGGCTTTACAAAGGAAGAACTTGAAGGAATTGACGTGACTAAGCTTATACAAGACTATGAGTTAAAGGTGAGATCATTTACAAGTGAAGAAGTAAGAGGAATCATAGAATCACAGGCTAAATACTATATAGATGATGGTAAAACAAAATTGTTTCGAATATTTGATACCCCAGCAGAAGGTAGTATTAAAGCAGGCGATCATTTTAATAAGATAGCTATGGTATATAATGAGGGTACTTTTCAGCAAAACATTATATTTGATTTAGTAGAGAATAAGTGGTATTTGGATGATGCTACCCCACATGAACTATCAGCTAAGCAGAAAGAAATGGTGGAAAAACTACCTGAAAAGTATGAGATTTATAATTGGGAAAATAATTATAGCGGAGAGGAAGAAGAAAGTACAGGTTCATTGTATTGGAAGCTTATTTTTGAAAAGCAAGATGGCTCATTATGTGCTTATACAGGGTATACTCAAGATGGTACGCATCTTCCACCAAACTATAAGGAGTTTTGTGATGACATTATTTCAGTCTTAAAGGATGATTCATACAAATAAAGATTATTATATGAAACGGTAAAAATAGTGTAAGGTAAAAGCGTATGACGAAAATCACTTATTAGAACTAGCGAGTCTAGTTGCCTGATAGGTGATTTTTTGTTTCAAAAAATTAAATTATTAACTATATTTAGGAGTGCTTTTTAATGCTAAATAGAGTAAAAAATATTGGAGTTCCGATAAACAACACATGATAATCAAAAAGTCATCACTTTTCAGTTATAAAATAAGAATATCTAAAATATACACTTTATCATTCATTCTTTAAAAAAAATGAATGGCTAAAAGAGGCGTTCTTAAAAGGTAAAGCAACCTTTGAGAGCGCCTCTTTTAGTGTAAGCATTTTTCTATCTAACAAAAAATAGGTTAAGCAGTAATAAAACCTCGCTCATACCAATATCTAAAATAAGATAATGTTGAATATTAGCTTTACTGGTGTTAGAAATAGTCTTTTATTTAGAAAATGATTATAATAGACATATCGAATAATAGGTATAA
>JAEZIX010000019.1 GCA_023415935.1 Cyanobacteria bacterium OH_CDB_20
TCATTTTTAAAGTTAGCATCATTGCCAGCGATAGCGACAACTTTGTCAGCCTTAGAGTTATTGAAGTTTATGTCATTGTCAGCTTTGACGAATGACTTAGTGACTTTAGAGTTGTTGCTGAAGTTAGAGTTGTTACCAGCCAAGACAGCAGATTTGCGAATTGTAGAGTTGTCAACTATAGTGTCATTTCCTGATTTTAATACAGACAATTTAGCATTAGAATCTTTAATGTTGATATTGTTGCTTGCGTTGATAAATGATAACTCTGATTTAGCATTGTTTGTAAATGAAACATCATTACCTGCTAAAGCGACTGTCTTATCAGCTTTCGAATTGTTGAAATTAATGTCGTTGCTTGAATTTAATAAAGATAATTCAGCTGTTGAGTCAGTAAGACTGATGTTTTTACCTGCGTTGATAGCAGAGATGTATGAAGTAGAACCGTTTGTAAGGTTAACATCATTATCGGCAGAAACGATAGCTGTTCTGATAGAAGAATTACTAAAGGCAGCGTCGTGACCTGCTAATAGAAGCGAAGTATCAACAGATGAATTAGTAAAGTTTATATCATTATTCGCTTTAATGAATGCTAAGGTTGCTTCTGAACTATTATTGAAGGTTGCATCGTTTTTGGCTAAAGCAATAACTTTGTCAGCTTTAGAGTTGTCAAATGCAATATTATCAGCGCTAATTATTGATAGTTTTACTTCTGAACTGTTATTGAAACTAGCGTTATTATTTGCAATAGCTGCAACTATATTTGTTTTAGAATTGTTAAAATTAATGTCGTTCATAGAGTAAAGTACAGCATTGCTTATGCTTGAATTATTTGCATTTAAATTATTGCCTGCAAATCCTATGCCGCTATTAATTTTTGAGTCTGTTATTTGTAAAGTATTAGCAGCTGCCAATAAACCGACTCCTGCTTCCGTGTTATTTAATACATCAACATCTTTTCCAAGTGCAACCAATGTATTTGATTTAACATTTGAAAGAGTTGTTTTTTCTGTGATTGAAGCTGCTCCGACTACATTTCCGTTAGAGTTGGAAACACTTGCATTCTTAAGTCCTAGTGCAATTATATTTGCACTTTGAGCATTAGCAGAATCTGTGTTTTTTGTATTTATATTATTAAATGTTGTGTTTGTTAAACTTCCTGCAATTAAGTTACCGGAAACACTTGAATTCGTTACACTTACATCGTTGAAAGATGCAGCATATATATTTTTAGCTATTGCGTTTGTTATTGTATCTCTATTTTCAGAGTCTGTTCCTAATAAGCTGTCTAAGAAATCTGAAGAACCAAATATACTTTTGATTCCATCTAAGATAGAGCTGTCAATAATTGATGTTGCTATGCTCATTATATTGGTGTTATAAGCAGAAATTGTATTTCCTGCTGTTACCGTATCCATAACAATATCTTTGCCAAATGCTGTAATGTTGTTTGCAGCACTTGAATTTGTAATTGATACTTTATTGCCAGAGCTAATTGATAATAAGCCTGATAGGCCGCTTAGGCTTGTTATTTTTGAAAGATCAAGCGTAGATAAATCACCTTTTAATAAAGTAATAATATCATCGGAGTTGTCTTTTATTCCGTTTATCAAAGCGTCTGTATCTAATGTGAATTTGTTTGCAATAATATCATTAGCTGAAGTTGAACCTTCAATTGATATATTATCAGCGTATGCTTCAATATTACCTGAAGTGGTTGTTAAATTTTCAATTTCAACAGTTCCTTTGTTTTCTGAATTAAGGAATTTAACAGAACCAAGAGCTAACTGTTTGTTTTCAGCTGTTGCTATTAATGAGCCAGCAGTAGTATTTGAAACAGTTATGTTATTTGCAAGCATACTAGCACTATTTGTTACTGTTGTGTCAGAAACTGTAATATTTCCTCTACCGATTTCATTTAGTGATGTGCCAGCTTTTTGGGCTAGAACATTTAGTCCATCTAGTAAGCTGTTATTAATTGTATATAAAGATGTTCCTTCTTCAGACGTTAGGTTCAAGCTGTTCGCAACAGAAGAAGAAATCTCTATTGTTCCTGCATTTTGAGCTACAGCTGTAACATCACCTAAAGTAGAAGATGTTATTGTAATGTCTTTTTGAGAAGTTAAATCTGCTGCTGCAGTGGTTGAATCATCAATATCTATATCGGCAGCAAATGCTTTTACATTACCAAATTGAGATTTGTTAGAAATTGAAAGATCGCCACCTGATTGAGTTGTTGTACTTGATATTTTAATGCCCAAGCCATATATATCAGAAGTTTCAGCATTAGCATTAGCTGTTAAATCACCAGAGCCTGCAGATGTATTTGATATATCGATTTGGTTTGCAATAACACCTAATTTACCGCCTACTTGAGTTCCTGTAACTTCAACATTTCCTCTTGATTTTGTTGTTGTTAAAGTTCCAGTGCCAAGAATAAGTTCTCCAGTTGTATTAGTTGTTTCTATAGATTCAGCACTCATGTCGCCTGCAATAGTAGAGCCTGTAACAGCAATATTGCCATTTGTTGAAGCTGTAACATTACCAGCACTTGAAGTTGTAGAATAAGTGTTTAGCTTGTTTAATGTAATATCTTGAGCCGCATTTGCAATAACATTGCCATAGACACTTGAGTTATCTATACCGACTGTTGTTCCTGCAATTGCTGTTAAGTTTCCTGATATATTAGAGTTGTTTTTAACTACAACAGAATCAGCTGAAGTCAAAGTTGAAGCTGAAGCTGTATCTGTTGTAGATGCTTTGTCTAATACAATGCTTGCAGCATCACGAGTAGGCGTTGTTGAATCTGTTCCGTATAAAATACTTTCATACTTTATGGTTACGGCTTTTGTATTTGCTTCTGCTGTTGCAATAATATTTTTTGCAGAAGAGTTTGTCATTTCAACTTTGTTGCCTTTTAAATTAGCTTCGCCGCCAATTGATGTTCCAGAAACAGTAACATCTTTTCTTGATGAAGTTTCTGTTGTTTTCGTTCCTTTTTTGAAAGGTATTCCTAAGAAAGAACCCATAATATCTTCTGAAGAACTTGTTGAAGTAAGTAATGATTCAGCAGTTAAACCACCAGCTAGATTTGAGCCGCTAACTGCAATATTACCATTTGTTTTAGCTGTTACATCACCTGCTTCTAAAACAGTAGAATATGTATTTAAACCACTTAATGTAATATCTTGGGCTGCGTTTACTATAACATTGCCTGTAACATTTGAATTTTCAACATTTAAAGTACCAGCTGTTATTGATGAAGGGTTATATAAATCTGTATTTGATTCTCCAGGTGTTGTTTTAATCAATGCTGGACTAGAAGGTGTTCCAGCTATAAAATCGCCTGCTGTAACAATATTTCTACCTAAAGCAGATTTGTAATCTCCGCTTTCTTGTCCTAATGCTGTAGGCGTTCCTGTTGAAGGTTTGTATTCAGCTGCTACATTTTGAGCATTATTTAATTGAGCTCCAACAGCAAGACCTGTTAAGTCGTATCTCCAGCAATTGTCTGAACTATCCCAGTATACATCACGCCAGCCCACAACTGGAGCTTTATATTGGTATTCTCCGTTATTAATTCTAAATTTATCTAATGCTGACTTTGTTTTGTCATCTATTCTAACCCATTTTGAACCATTCCATTCATATGTTTTACCGCTGTCAACGATAGTATAAGATGGTTTAGCGCCTTCTTTTAGTTCCCATACATAAGTTTGTATCCAGCCTGTAGGTGTCCAAGTATATGAAGTAGTAGTTCTATATTCTTTTGTAGTGTCTTTTCTTGAAATGCTTACAGTTGTACCTGCTGTTGATTTTGTATCAAGGCTACCTGAAGTTAATCCTGAAATATAAACGCCTGCACCTTCAATTGTAGCAGTACCTAGTACAGTTGTATTTGTTAGTGAAACGCTACCTTTACCTGATGCAGTTGTGTCAGTGCCTGTTACATAAGATGTTTTGATTGTTTGGTAAGTTTCACCAAGTTTTCCTGCCATTAATGTAATTTCTTCGTCAGAAGCACTTGTGTATATTGTTTGTAATTTTGCTTTTACTGCATTTGAATCATTTATGTTGCAACCAAGAGAAGTTAAATAATCTCCAAGTGTAACTACTGTAGTAGCACCGTTTGTATTTAAGCCTGATTTTAAAGTAAGAGTTTTATCTAAGGTTTTTGCAATTAAATTTCCTATTACAGATGAATCAACAATATCAATGTTTCCAATAAGTTCAAGATTAGAGTTTCCTGCTGTATCTAAAACTATTTTTCCGTCTATTGCTGAATTTATTGCAGCAATGCTTGATTTTGCGTCATCACCATTTGCAATAAAATAAATTCTGCCAGTTGTTTTGTTTTTAACAGCTAGTGCAGAATCTTTTACAAGGATAGAGCTAATTATACTATCACCATTATTATTTGTTGCAGAATATGTTATAGGATTGAGATTTTTTGTTATGTTACTTGTTGCATAAGTTGTAACATTAGTATCAGGATTAGTAGCGGCCAAGAATGTAACGCCATCAGCTGTTATAAATCTTATATTTCCGTTAGCTGTTATATCTGCGCCGTCTATCTTTATTCCTGGAGCAACAATATTTAAATCTTTTGATATTCTCATAACAGCTACATTACTGAGATTACCTTCTCCAATTCGGATATCACCCAAAGCACCCTTATTAGTTAAAGTTATATTTCCGTATTTATTACCGTCCCAATTTACATCGTGTGTTGTAAGCATTAATGATGCAACATTAACGATAGAGCCGTTTTGGAATAATATACCGTTAGGGTTAGAAATTATAAGTTGACCGTCAGCACCGCTTGTTGAAAGCATGCCTGCAAACTTAGAAAGTCCTGTATTTACTTTGTTTAAAGCTACTTGGCCGTTTGCGCCAAAATTGAAATCAAGTTTGTTTCCTGCTCCTACATTAAGCCAGTCCCAAATTATGGTATTTCCGTTGCCGTTAATGCCTAATTGAGCGTTAGTTCCTGTGTTTTGTAGGAGAGCCGCGCCGCCTCTATCTTGAATTTGTGCGCCATAACCGTCTGAGCCGCCCGTAAATATTACGTCAGCAGCCATAACTGGAAGAGTAACATCAAAAAACGAAACTGCTAAAAGTGTAACAGACAGCAGTTTTTTTAAGCTTGCCTTAAAGTTTCTCATATCTCTATAACCTTTCAGTTTTTATTTGTTTTATAAATTGTAAATTATAAAATTATATATAAATGGGTAAACTAATTAATTTATTACTAATAACATAGTAATTATAGTTGAAACTAAAACTTGTAAAAAATTTTTTTGTCAATTGTTGTAAAAAATTTACAATTATTGTAGTAATCGGAATTATTTATTGTATGCTATTATTAAAATGAAATTGCATTTTAGTTACAAATTATATTAGAGATGAGAGCTTAAATATGAAGAAATTACTTCTTGTTACTGCTTGTGTGTTATTTTCATCCGGAATGGCATATTCTGCAGATCCCATACTAATGAATGGTTCTAACCCGGGTGTAATTAATAGACAAAATTTAATGCAACTAAATGAATCCATCAACGAAAAGCAAAATATTGCCCCTGTTGTTTCTGACCCTAAAAAAACACAAAAAGATGAGCCCGCGCCTTCTGATAAAAATGTTCTAAAGGGCGATTTGGTTTATAATCCCCAATTTAAACTTAACAAAATAGTATTTAAAGGGAATAAAGTTTATTCTGATAAACAACTTTCTTCTCTTTCGACTAATATAATCGGTAAAGATGTTTATCTTGAAGATGTAATGAATTTAACTATTGAAGTTAGCCGTTTTTACCAGAAAAACGGTTATTTGACTTCTTATGCTTATCTTGAACCTCAAGAAATCAAAGACGGCGTTGTTGTTATCAATGTAAAAGAAAGTCAAGTCAAAGTTAAAGAAGTATATGGTAATCGCTGGGAAAGAGATTGGTACATAAACAATCTTTTGGTTAGCGGCAAAGGATTAAGTGATAGACAAGTTTTTAACTCAAAAGCTCTTCAAGGAGCTATGAAAAATATTAATAAAGAAGCCTATATGAAAGGTTCTGCTGAAATCACAAAAGATAAAAATGATGATACAGTAGTAAAATTGCATATAGCAGACAGGTTCCCTGTCAGTCTTGATGTTTCCTGGGATGACTTTGGTCGTAACTATACAGGAAGGCAAAGAGCTACAACTATATTAGGAATCGATAACCTTACAGGAATGGGCGACAAAATATATGGCGGTGCAATTCTTGCAAACGGTTCTACAGGTGCTTTGGCAGGATACCAAATACCAATAAGCCCATATGGAACAAAACTTTCATTTGATTATTCTTATTCAAGAGTTGACCTTGGTGGGCCTTATAAACCTTTTAACATTAGAGGAAATTCTACAGATTACGTTATAAGAATTGTCCAACCTATTAAAAATACTGCAAGTACTGAGATAAATGCGTCAATTGCTGTTGATGCTCTTAATTCAAGAACAGAAATGAGAGCATTGGGACAAAATATATCAGACTATAGATTAAGAGTATTGAGAACCGGTATTTACGGAATGCATGATGATAAATCAGGACGTTATCTAGGTAGTTTCGGAGTTGATATGGGAACTTCCGCTCTTGGCGCAAGTTCTAATACACAAAATGGTCCTCAAAGCTCTTTTTATAAGTTAGTTTCTAATGTAACAAGAGTTCAAAGACTTCCTAAGAAAAGTCTAGGTATTGTAAGAATAAACGGACAATACTCTCCTCAGTCTTTGTATCCGGCTGAACAAATGTATTTGGGTGGTGCATACTCACTAAGAGGTTATCAGCCAAGTGAAATCATCGGGGATTATGGGGTTGCAGGTTCTTTAGAATACAGAACTCCAATTCCAAAATTAGAAAAAATATTACCTGAAAAAATAAAATCTTGGGCTGACAAAGTAAAAATTGCTGTTTTCTATGATTGGGGTTATGTAAATGACCACAAAAACTTATATGGATACCGTGATCATTTTCTTCAAAGTGTAGGCGTTGGTACGTATATCAATCTTACAGAAGCAATATCTGCGCAAGTTGGGGTAGGTATTCCATTAGGTAAAAAACATTATAATGATGATGCAGCAAGGCTCTACTTCTCAATTAATACAGAAGTTGATAGAATATTTATGAAACCTAAAGAAAAACTCGAAAAACTGTAATTTGTTTGAAAATATATAATTATAAAAGGTTTGAATTATTATTCAGACCTTTTTTATTTATGTTTTTTGTTACAATTCGTTAACAAAGAACATAAATAACTAAAGAAACATATCCCTTAAGACGACTAATTAGGAGTAACGTGTAATCTTCTCTCAAAGGGATATTAAATAATGAAAAAGATGTTCTTAGTTTTGACAGCATTATTTGTGCTGTCAATAAATCAAGCATTTGCTTATAATTTAAATAATTTTTCAGATGATACAAAAGTTATCTCTGCCTTAAAAGTACTTGAAAACACTGGCTCTGATGATGTTTTCTCAAGACTTGAAAAAAGCAAAACACGAATTATTTTTTACGATTTAACTTTGATATCTTATTCTTATGCAAAGCATTATGCAGTTGCATCTACTGATGAAAATGGCAATAATTTTATACTTATAAATGAAAAATTCAAAAGTTCTCCTAAAGAAGCGATTGCTTGTTTAATTGCGCACGAAAGTGTACATCAGCTTTCTCAAGCGACTTTAGATGAAGAAACTCTCGCCACAAAAACAGAGGCGCAATGTTGGCTAAAATTAAAAGATTACGTTAACGCGTCATACCAAGATGATTTAGTAAACCGATTAAATAAATTGGCAACAATGTATAACAATTCGAATCCAAGCCAAGACCTGATAAAAATTTCAATTATGAACAATAGTTTCTATAAAGAACAACTCGCTTTGAGATAGGCTGAAATTTGATTTCTCTTGTCAATGTTTCTATTATTTAAATAAAATTGTAAAATTTATTATCAGATAACAAAATTTTATATTTACACATTTTATTATTGAAGAGAGAGAGTTACAAAGGAAAAATTAAATGCGAATACACAGCTCAAACATTATTTCAGCGCAAAACAAATCGGCTAATTTTAGAGGGACTTTTGTTGTAAGTGATAAAAGATTGCTTCAAAATTCTGATAATTATAAAAGATATTTGGCAGAAAGATTTGATAAGGTTATCGGAACATATGATAAACAGATCCAAGAAGATGGGATTGTGTTAAAGTCATTATCTGAAAACGATACACTGGTTTTTCTTCAACTTAAGCAATTGGGTGTTGAATTCAATGCTATGATTAATAAACCAAACAAAAAATCATATTAATTATATTCTTTAAAGCATTTTGTCTAATAAACTATAGTTTGTATGCTATAATCTACACTGAATAGAGATTAGCTCTTTTGTAGTGGATTTCTACTGTTATAAAATTTTTGCGACTGCTATAAAACGATATATTATCAAGTATGTAGAAAGATTAATCAAGAAATTGGTAGAGCTTAAATGTTAAATAGATTGTTTTATAATTTATCATCAACGATTATAATTTTTGTTTTTACTATTTTTGCAATAAGTAATATTGGCTTTGTCTTCCATTTGCCTGTTCAATCTTATTATATATATTTGTCATTTATGGCAGCTGCAATATATTTGTTTTTTTTGAACAAAAACAATCGAAATGATTATCTTAAGCAAATAGGAATCTTTGTTTTATTAATTTATTCTGCAATTTTATTCTCTTCTTTTTTGTTGGATTATTCTTTTGATGGTCTTGCTTATCATTTTCAAGATATGTATTTGCTTAAAAACGGCTGGAATCCTGTTTATACAGATGCTACAACTTTTTCTCACCTAATGAATTTATATAGTAATCAGGTTTGGGTGCAAGGGTGGTCAAAATTTTGCGAAATTGTTTCTGCAAATTTCTATCTTATCTCAGGTAGTATTTCCTCGGGACAGATTGTTAATTTTCTTATGGCGTATGCTGCATTTATGAGCGTATTTTGCGGGCTGGATAAACTTCAAAATAAAACAAATATGAATCTCTTATTTTCTGTTTTATTGCTAATAAACCCTGTTGTTATAGGGCAAATTTTTACTATGTATATTGATTTGCAAGTTTATTTTGCATTTTTGATAATTCTATCAATTTTGATTCAGATAGAGAAGTCAGATACTTTTTCTATAAATAACTATTTTATTTTTTCTCTAGTGTTTACAATATTTATGCATGTTAAGTTTTCGGCGTTTTTCTATTTGTTGATTATATCTACACTTTATTTTATTTATTTGTTGTATTTAAAAAAATACTTAAATATAAAAAGATATTTCGCATCCGGTTTATTGGGTTTATTTTTAACGATAGTACTTGGTGCACATCCTTTCTATACAAATTATCATAGTTACGGGCATCCTTTTTATCCTTTATTAGGAAAACATAAGCAAGATGTAATCGAACGCCAGATAACAATAATAGAGCTAAAAAATAAAACAAGCGTGCAAAAAGCTATTATGTCGACATTTGCAGTACAAACAAATTATCCAGGGCATATAGAATATAGATTGCCATTTAAAATAAAAAAAATCAGTCTTTATGAATCGGATACAAGGATAGGAGGAATGGGGCATTTCTGGAGCGGTATCCTGATTATATCTCTTATATTTTCTTTCGGTATTAGATATAATACGAAAGAGGATAAAAGTATTTTTATCATGATGTTTTCTACCATCTGGTTGTCTTATCTTTTCTATCCTGATCCTTGGTGGATGCGTTATGTGCCTCAAATATGGATTTTTCCGGTCTTAGTGCTCTATTTGTCATTAAATTACGGCAATAGCTTGTTTTTAGACAAGAATTATATAAAACAGTTTTATGTTGTTTTTATGACTCTTTTGCTATTGTCAAATTCTCTAATTGTAACTTATGAAAACCAATCACTTACGCTCGAACAGCAAAAAGAACGTATTAGTTTTTATAAAATGCTCTCATATGTCAATAATGGGGTATTAATTTATCCTCTCAAGGATGCAGCTGAGGGAAATTCTTCAATATATGCATATCTTGATAAATACAATGTAAAATACAGCATAGTGTCTGATAAAGACTACTATAAAAATAAATCGGCTTATGAACCAATGGAATTATTTTCTGTCTTTAAAAAAACGTACTTTTGGAAAAAAGCAGAAGAGTAAATAAGTAAAGTCTTTTAAGCCCCGAGATTATTTTGCAATAATATTTCATTTATATTGATTACATTTTTGTCAATTTTTGACAGAATTTCACTAACAAAAGTATCAAAACATACTTTTGTATCTTCAGAATCTGCAAAGAAATACAAGTCGTCATTATATGATTTTATGAGTAAATATTTTAGTGCATCTTTATACTTTTCCACCAAATTATGCTTTTCATAATGTTTATAAACATTTAAGAATGCAATAAGACTATAAAATTGCGAGTAATTCTTTTTATTTCTTACTTCTCCCATAATCGAATTGTTATGTTGAACGTAATTGTAGTATCTGTTATTGAGGAAAAACAAGTTCTTGCAATGTGCCAGATATTTGAACACAAATTCATAATCTTCAAAAATTAGAGATTCAGAAAAATTTATATTATATTCTTTAATTATTGAAGTTCTAAAAATCTTGTTCCACAATGAAGTTGAGACTTTAGACAACAGCTCAGGCGTTACTTTGTTTTTTTTCTCAATATGAGGATTATAGTACTTTGTAGTATATTCATAGTCTTCTTGAGATAGTATGCAATCCTTATCTATTATATTTGCAGCAAATACAACCAAATCTATATCTTCAGTATAGTTTTTAATAATTTGATGATAAGAATGCTTTTCAATCCAATCGTCTGAATCAATAAAGGCAATGAATTCTCCTTTTGCAGCATTTAATCCCAGATTACGGGCTGAAGCAACACCTTGTATTACATAATTGCAACTGCTTGTTTCTCGCCTGTCAATTAGTTTTATTCTATTGTCTTTTCTGATATAAGATTTAATAATCTCAACTGATGAATCTTCCGAAAAATCATCAATACATATAATTTCCATGTCATCTATATTTTGTGATATAGCACTATCAAGACACCTGCACAAGGTATCTTCCCTGTTTTTAACAGGAATTATAACGGACAATTTTTCTCTATAACTCATATATACAATGGTTTTCTTTGTAACAGCTAATTATATGGTGTTTTTTTGCTTATTGTCAATTTTTATTTAAAGATCAGTTAATAATTGTTTATAAGCTTGCATACTTCAAAATCTGCGACTCCATAATTTGGCTCAACTTTTTTATATATGGAATTTGCATCGGAACATTCCATTTTTTTATTCAAATATTTGTTTACCATTAGATTTGTATTGTATTTTTTTGCTTCTTCAGGTATATCCCCAAGTCTTTTAATTACATAAGTTTCAGAGGCATTTTTTTGGTATTTATCAACTAACTCAATATATTTGTCTGAGGGCATAAAATCTTTAGTGCTATCTTCAATGTGGCCTGCAAGATATACAAATCTTGCTTTTGGATTTTGTCCAACAATTAAATATGAAGCTGGTTTTCCATACATATATACTACGGAATTGTCTTTAAATTTATAGTCTACAATTTCAGGTAATTGATTTATTCTTCCCCATTTAGGGCTATCATAATTGTAGTTCAATATCAAAAATAGAGAAGTTAATATTATGAGTGCAATTTTTTTCGATTTTAAAAAAGGTATTAATTCTGATACAAAAATCATAATTACCGTGCCTGAAAGAGCAAGAACAGGCATTAAATACCTTAGTATGCCAAAATTGTATACCCAAATGAAATATGAAATTATGCAAAAAATCATAATGCAAATGCTCATAATATTTTGTCTGAGTTTTAAATATTGTCTTTTACTTAAGAGATAAAATGTTCTAATAAGGAATCCCAATAATATAAAATAAGAAGCGCAATGTCTAAGATCAAAGAAATAAAGATCAGATACAAATGACTTGCCCATCGTCCAAATAACAGGACCTGCTACTATGTTCGCTAGATTGTGATTTATAAATCTATAATCATGATAATTTAAGTAGGAATACAGGTTCGATTTAAATATCTCGTTGTAGAGTGGAAACATTGGATTTCCGAAATTTTTGTATAGAATGTACATCCAATAACCATTAGTTGCAAGGAAACCAAGTGACATACCTGCTAATAATATGATTATTTTAGATAAATATTTTTTAAAATCTTTATCAAATCCTAAAATAATTACAGTAAGTGCCAGTGCTACAGCGTAAATTATTGAAGTTAATTTTAAACCTGAAGCAATGCCGGCAAAAAGCCCTGATAAAAACAACAGATAAAATTTGTTTTTATTATTGAATATATAGATTGATTTTAAAAGCAGATACAAAGATGTCAATATTACTGCTGCGACTGGAATATCGCAGAAACTCATTCCAATTTCAGACACGATAGTACATTCTGTAACGCTCAATATTACTGCTGAAAAAATTATTATGTTATTGAGTCCTTTTAATTTTTTACTTCTTGAAAATAATAAATTGTTGATTAGATACAACACAAATGCGAGAAATCCCCAGTATAATCCTAAAATGAACGAGACAAGTTTAGGAAAGTTATGAAAAGAGTTAATTAAAGCATACTGAATAATATCCAAAATCGGATTGAGATAAGATTGTATACCAGCCGGCATAAGATCATACCCTACTCTTCCTGTTAGTGCCGCATAGCCACTGTAATAGTGGTATGCAAGAAAATCCCAATCTGCAGCATTTCCGAGGTGGCAGCTTACAATACCTGAAATCAACAGAAATAACAATAAAATTAATATATTTTTCTTCATTTTTCCAGCTTTTTAATCCTTTTTGATGTCTATATGTTTCCCAATTTGACTTGTTCAGCTATCCAAGGGATTACTTCATCCAGTATTTTATCCAGACTGGTTTGTGCTTCAAAGCCTAGTAAATCCTTTGCTTTGTTCGTGTCAGGCATTCTTGTCTGAACGTCATATTTAAAAGGCTCATCGCATACATACTTAAATTCCTTTTCAGGGCGTAATTTTTGCCATATTTGTTTTGCAAGTTCTAAAACTGTTGTTGATACCGGAGTTGAAAGATTAAAATCTTCGTTATATGAATTTGTGTTTTCTACGCAAAATCTTATACCCCTTGCAAGATCACCCGCATATGTGTAATGTCTTGTTTGATGTCCGTTTCCAAGAATATGAAGCGGATATTGACCTTTAATTGTTTTTTGCGTCAAATCAGGTACAACATGGCTCATTGCAAGTTTTATGTTGCCTGAATATATTTCTTTATCACAAATTGCTCTTTTTTCTCCTGTTCCAACACAATTGAATGGTCTGATAATTGTATAAGGTAGCTTATATTGCTCCCAGGCACCTTGACAGTAGTATTCCGTTGCAAGTTTTTGAAAACCATAGGTACTTGAAGGAGGTGGGCTTTTTCTCTCATCGCCTTCTTTTGAAGGATAAGTGGTTGCATTTTCGTAAACCATACTTGAAGATATAACATTTATTTTCTTCAGGTTTTTGTTTAAAAATGCCCAAATGGCAGCATCGAATGTTGCTGCAATAATTCTTTCGTTTTCGGATATAATGTCATACGGATACTCATGAAAATAAGAAATTCCGCCAATCATAGCTGCTGATGCAATTATTTGATCACAGTCTTCAAGGAGAGTTTTCATCAGTTCAACATCTTTTGCATCTCCTTCTACAAAATGATAATTCGGATGATTATCATAAGACTTTATTATTTTGCCGTACTTTGAATAATTGTCGATTCCGATTACAGTATGATTGTGATTTAATAGTTCTTCTATTAAATATCCTGATATAAAACCTGCTGATCCTGTAACTAAAATTTTCATATTTTCTAGCCCCATACTCCCCAACAGTCGACGTAAGGTTTTTGTGGATTCAGAGAAATAAATTCAGAATGAGGAACCCCCAATATAATTCCGTCAGCTATTTCTACTGCTTCTTTATGGTCAACTGTACCCTTTATATAAGGGTCAGATACTATAACTTCCGCCATTTTATCTTCTAGTTCTTTTTTTATTTTAAAAGACAAACTCTCTCTAATATCATCATTATTTGGTTTAAATGTAAGTCCTAAGAGTGCAATTTTCTTGTTTTTTAGAGAGCCCATATTTTTTTCAAGTTTTCTTACTAGGAAACTTGGCAGGCTATCATTTATTATGATTGAATTATGCCCAAGAAATGAATCATGTTTACAAAATTCTGAAAAAATAACGGTATCTTTGTAGAGGCAAGGTCCAGCTGTAAGTCCTGCTTTTGGGAAATGGTTAGCTCTTGGATAATCTTCCTTGATTGCATTATATATTTTATAAAAATCCAAACCTGCTTCTTCTGCTATCATGTAGAACTGGTTTGCTATTGAAAATTCTATATAGCGCCAGGTATTTGTCATTAGTTTTGCAAGTTCTGCTTCTTTAGGCTCAAGATAAATTGTCTTTTGTGTTAGTTGTGAAAATATATCATTTGCTTCTTTTTTTGCAATTTCAGAAGTTGCAGATATTATTTGGGGAAGATTGAATAATTCTTCAATTCCTTTTCCTTGTAAAATTCTTTCAGGGCAATATGCAAGTTTTGTAGACCCAATAGTGTTTTTTAGCAAATCGTTTATTACATCCATTGTGCCGGGGAAGAGGGTGCTTCTTAAGATTATCAGTTGTTCTTTATTTATCAGATTAAGATATGATTTTATAACATCCAGAAACTCTTCAGTTTTTGGATTCATTGATTTATCAATATCGGTTGCTGTTGCAAAAATTATTGCAGAGCAATTTTTTATTTCTTCTTTTTTTGTTGTAGCTCTTAGATTTAGCCCGATATGCTTTTTTAGTAATTCATCTGCGCCTACTTCTTGAAAAGGCAGTTCTTTATTGTTTATTTTATTAACGGACTCTTCATTTTTATCTATCAAAATCACATCAAAATTCTTGCTCGCTAAAGCCAATCCAAGAGGTATTCCAATGTGTCCGCAACCGCCAATTATACATATCTTTTTCATTAATTTTACTTTCGTAATTAAAATATAATTATAGTATAAATCATAAATATTAATTTGTTATTTCTTTTAGAGCATCACTACTCCATTGGTGAGATATTGATATATTAATACCCGCATCCTCTGCTAATTTTTTAAGTAGTTTTGCAGCCTGTATCTCTTTTTCTGATATTTTGCCAAAAAGAGATTGATTGCCGTGCATACTGTTAAATTCACAATCAACTACAATGTTTTTTACGTCATAATTTTTACACATTTCTACAAATTTCTCGATTTCATTTTTATCTGAATTCATCGAGAAAACAATATATTTTACAAATAGTTCTTCAGGGTATGCTGAATATTTTTTAATATTTTCCCAAACTTTTGAAAAATTATCTTGTTTCTTTATCGTTTGATAAGTTTCTCTAGTCCCGGCATCAGGACTAATTTGGATGCTTATTAATCTTTTTTTCATTCCTTCTAAAATTTTTTCAGAAAAGATTATTCCAGAAGAATTAACAGCCTGTCTGTAGTTCTTTGAATACAGAAAATCTAATATGTCATCAAACTCGGGACATAAGGTAGGTTCTCCCCCGCCCCAATTAAATAGAACGTTTTCTGATATCAAATTAGAATCATCGAGCCTTTTTATTACTTCAAGGATTGGAGTGTATTCTTTTCTTGATTTATTATCAATTCCGCAATATATGCAATAAGAATTACAGTTTTTGAATTGATTTAGCGTGATAAAATCTAAATTCTTCTCCAGACTAAAAGTTGGAACAACTTGTTCTTCAAAATGCCTGCAACCATTACAAGGCGACATTTTTGTTTCATTTTTCAGCATTAATAATATCAAAGATATAATATACTTTATCTTTGAAAAATTACTAATTTCCCCTTTATAAATGATGGGCGGGTTATAAGGTACTTTTGTTGAATGGCAACATATTCTTACATATTTTGCCTCGAAAAACAGGTTAGAATATATTCTCGGGCAGAACTTTATGTTCTTTCCCGACCATTTTTTATTGATAAATGATGTTAATAAATTTGTGATGAACTTTTGCAATACGATAATCTCTTGTTTTATATTTTAGTTATCTTTTGGCCTGTTTTTTATGTATATTTCCATATCTTTTAAGATACCAGATAAATCCCAATATCTGTTTTTTATGTCTATTGTTATGCGAGGTATTGTTATTTTATCTCCGTTTATCTCATACATATATGCAAATGTAGGATTACATGCTCTCTCATCTGGCGTTGTTCCTTCTACTGGCATAACTAATGTTTTTATTTTGTAGTCACCGCTAAACACAATTGATGATGCAGTGTAATCATATTTCCATAAATATCTTCTTAAATCCTTGTTTCCATAGAAAGATGATATGTTCTTATCCTTTGTGACAAAGTATAGTCCCGCAGGAGCATTTTTTATTGTGTTTTTTAGATAGTCTATATTTTTATTGAACCAATATGTATTATTAATTTGCCAACCAGTATGAAAAATACAGCAAATAACACTTATTGTGACTAAATTTGTATAAAATACTTCAGAAGGTTTTTTGTTTAGAGCATCAGTGATAAAGAGCGCAAGAAAAATAATTGGCATTGACCAGAAAGGCACGGTTCTAAGGTGTCCTTCTAACATCGGATACAAATAGGTATAAAGATTATTCATCATATACAGGAATAGACCTGAGAATAAAGTCATAAAAACGAATTTGTTGCGCGTAGTAAAATAGCTTTTTTTTGTTGAAAATATAGTTATTAATGCAATCGCAAGTATTGATATAATTGAGTTTATCTTTAAGGCTCTGTCGAAATAGTCTTGAGCTTCGCCGGTAAATCTTAGTCCATCAACA
The DNA here is from genome assembly GCA_023415935.1 of Cyanobacteria bacterium OH_CDB_20. Classification (GTDB taxonomy): domain Bacteria; phylum Cyanobacteriota; class Vampirovibrionia; order Gastranaerophilales; family Gastranaerophilaceae; genus JAEZIX01. Next base: position 16,933 of record JAEZIX010000019.1, read on the forward strand.
AACATCGATGTGTGCATGTAAAAGTATGCTATTACGAAAATAGAAGCAATCAGACCAACAATTGCTATACTGTATTTTACTATTTTATCCCTGATATTATTTGTTTTAGAGCCATAATATAATCCAGCAAGGAAGAAAATAGGTCCTATGAACATTACATATTCTGTTCCGCCAAAAAGAGTAATTAACAAGAAGGTTATTATACTTATATCTTTTTTTGTGTAATTTATATCGCTTGAGAGATAATTAAACAAGATTAAATGTAATAAAGCTGCCATTGATATTTCTACAACAGCAAATATTGAATATGGAATAATTAATACAGAATATGCAAAGACACTTATTGCAAAGATATCCATTCTTTTTGTTCTTTGTGATAATTTCCAGTTCGCAAAAACCAATATTAGCGGCGAAGCAAAAAGCCAGAATGAAAATATAAAATAAAGCCAATATGAACTTCTTATTCCAATCAGATATCCAATCATCATTGGGAATTGTTGTAATATCATTGTAATAGATCTAGTGTGTTCTGGATCTATGGGGAAACTTGGTGTTCCGTTTGCAAGGCTATTGAGTATATGCATCTCAAACATTGCTCCATCCATATAGGAGGCTCTTAAAGTGATAGATGCATATATTATATGAATAATTGATACAACAATTAATGTTAGGATTAAAAATTTATTTTTTTCTACCGTTGGCGTTTCTGTTTTCATATTCTTATACAAATTTGCTAAATAACTATAATTTAAGTTATAGCACTATTGTGTTTTGTGCAACAATATTACAATTTGAATAAAAATATCGTTTGGTGCTAAGAGTTTAAATATGCTATTATGAAGCTACTTTGGTAGAGCACCTGATAGCATATTTGGCGGTTATGATGTCTAAACTAACTATTATTATACCTGTTTACAACGAGGCGGAGAATATTTCTGTTTTGATTACAGAAATTGAAAAAAAACTTCAACACCCACATCAAATATTTATTATATATGACAATGAAAATGATAATACGATTCCTATTGTTAAGGAATTGCAGGTAGAGTATGGCAATTCTTTATCACTTATAAAAAATAACTTCGGCGAAGGGGCGCTAAATGCTATAAAAACCGGAATTGAGCTTGTTGATACTGACTATTGCCTTGTTATGATGGCTGATTTGTCAGATTCAATAGAAACTATAAACAAAATGCTTGAAATGGCATCAAAACAAGAACCTGATATCATATGTGCTTCAAGATACATGAAGGAAGGAAAACAAATTGGTGCGCCATTTCTTAAAAGGATTTTGTCTATGTTTGCAGGACTTTCTTTGTTTTATTTTGCGGGTGTAAGCACTCATGATTCAACAAATAATTTCAAAATGTACAAAAAATCTTTTCTCGATGATATTGTGATTGAAAGCAGTTCAGGTTTTGAATTGGCATTGGAACTTGTTGTTAAGGCTCATTGCCAGAATAGACTTATTTGCGAAGTGCCGACAGTTTGGCGTTCAAGAATTTTAGGTCACAGCAGATTTAAACTTCTAAAATGGCTCCCTGCTTATTTAAAATGGTATATTAAGGCTTTTGGGTGTAGATAATGAAATCAAAGTTTGATAAATTTTTATCCATATTTAAAAATAAATACATTCAGAATAGTATAATAATATTATTTTTTATTTGTATATTTGTTGCCTTTTTATATGGAGTTGAGCCACATGAGAATGTTGGAGTAGACTATTCTTGGTTTTGGGCTCTTAATAATCTGATATTGCGTCGCGATTTGGCTCCCGGTGTTGATTACAACTTCACATATGGGCCGTTAGGATTTATTCTTGTTCCATTGAATTATGGGCATAATCTTTATTTAACAATATTTTGCAGTTTCTTATGTTCCATAACGATTGCGGGGCTTATTTTTGCTAATTATAAAAACAAAAATATTGCTCCAGAAAATATTGTCAATTTCGCTATTTTATTTTTTATATTTGTTATACCAACAGCAGATTGGCTGTGGGCTATTTGCGTTTATTTTTTATCAATTTCAATTTTATATCTAAAGAAAAATCCACTGGTATTATCCATTCTATCTATTTTAGCAGGCGCCTTGAGTGTTTTTTGCCTTCTATTGAAGATGAATTTAGCGATATGTAGTATTTTTACTTTTGTTATTTTAGCTTTTATATTTTTAATCGAAGATAGGCGTAAGTTCTTTAATTACTTTATATGCTATACTTCATCCCTTTTATGTTTTTACATTATTTCAATTAAATATTTGTTTTTTAATATGGTAAATTTTAAGACCTGGTTTTTGAATTCGTTAGAAATTGCTAGAGGTTTTAGTTATGCAATGTCTATAGATGGTTCTTTACCATACTTATTATTTGCTTTTGTAATACTGGGTCTCTATATTTATCTATCTATTGTTTCATACAAAAAAGATAAAGATATTTTTAAGCTATTTGTTCTTGGGTTTCCTTTATTGTTTTTTGTTTATAAACACGGGTTTACTAGGCAAGACACCCATATGTTTTCATTTTATTCTACGGTTTTTTATCTCTTAGGTTTTATATATTTGTTTTCAAAAGGAGAGCTATCAAAAAAAATATTTAAGATTTTCCTTGTTACTACATTATTATCTTTTGTATTTTTGTTTACTTATAAAGAAATCCACCCTCAGAATTCATTATCAGTTGTTAGTTACAACCTAAAAAATCTAATAACTATAAATAAAAATATAAATAATAACCTTGACGAGCGCGAAAGATTTTATAAGCCACTTTTAGTTAAAGAAGACTGGCAGAAAGAGATAAATGGCTCTTCAATTGAAGTTCTTCCTCACGAAATTGTATATGTTCAAGCTAACAATTGGAAAAATTGGCGACCTAATCCAATACTCCAGCTTTATTCTGTTTATACATACAAATTGGATAAAATTAGTGCTAATTCTTTGATTAGTGCAAATGGTCCCGATTTTATATTGCTTGAGTTCAAATCGATTGATGGTAGAAATATGTATTTAGATACTCCAGCTACATTTTCAAGTATTAATTCGGGTTATGAAATTTTAAAAAGCGATGATGAAAAAATATTGTTGAAACGCAGAAATACATTTAAAAACACTGTTTTGAAATTAAAGAGTGTTGATAAGTATACCTTCGGGCAAAAAATCTACTTGCCAAAAGGTGATAATATACAGGCAAAAATTTATATAGAACCAAGTTTGATTGGTAGTTTTTTGGCTTTTATTTTTAGGGTAAACGAAGTTCAAATTGACATTGATTACAATATTTCTAACCCTAAATCATACCGAATAGTTCCAGATACACTAAAATCACCAGTTTCGATTGCTTATATTCCAAACGACATAAACGAGCTTAAATCATTAATGCAGGAAAAACCAAATAAAAGATGCAAAGTAAAATCAATAAAATTCAATAACAACGGAATGATATACAAAAAATCTATTAAAATTGAATGGTTCGAAACTTACTAAATTATTTTTCTTGCTCTTTTTGTTCCTTTTTTCTCATATAAATTTTTTGGATAAGTTCAGCTTTCTTTTTTACTGCAATTTTGAGTTTTGATTCAAAATCAGCCCTCATTTTTTCTTGGATAGATGCAATTTTTTTACTTATTTTAACCAAGTCTTCTCTTGAACATTTTGTGTAGTCTTGGTTTCGTTTGATTTTTTCTATTTCAATTTCAGCAGAATCAATTATCTTAAAAAGATTGTCAATCTCATCATCTGAAAGATAATATTTTTTAATTCTTTGTCTTAACGCATTTTTATGAATTTGTCTTTCGTAAACAATTTCGTTAAAGCTCTCTTGATTTGGGTCATCAGGATTGTAAAACCGTTCAATAAATTCTTCGTTACTCATTTTTCTGACCTTTAAATTTGAAACTACAAACATCATCTGCGCCATATTTATCAAGGTAAAGTAAAATTATCTCGCGGCTTAAAAGATGGAATGATAAGACATTTCCATAGGCTTCATTTGCCCTTTTTGTGCAAAGATTTAACATTTCATTTAACTCATCTTTATTCATTCCCATTGCTTCATAAACATATGTAGGAGAAAATTCGGCTTCTTGGTAAGTTTTGCCCACAACACCATAATTTTCAGGCGCTTCTCTAAGTTTTGTATGTTTTCCCATTGTGAAAACGCTTCGACCGTATGAATTTATAATATCTGTATTTGCAAAAATCATATCCATTGTCATCAGGGCATCTTCTTTTGTTTCGGCAGGGAAACCAAAGAAGATGAAGGCAAAATTATATATTCCTGCTTCTCTCGCATTTCTTAATATGGTCAAACGATTTTCAACATCAATACCTTTGTTGATAAGTTTCATTATCTTATCAGAACCTGATTCAAATCCCCATAAAACCATTTTTAGTCCGGCTCTATGAGCTAAATCACAAACTTCTTTAGTGAAACCATTTTCTAACCTTGCATCACAGAAAAAAGTAATATTCAAATTCTCATCAATAAAGCGTTTTGCCATCGCTTCCATATAGGTGGGACTTATCGCCTCGTCAATAAACTCAAATTTGGTTATTCCATATTTTTCTTTGAACATTTTAATTTGTTCAACTAATTTATCCAGATCTCTTATGTTATAAAAAAGTCCGAAATCGTGATCGCAAAAGCTGCATTTTCGCCAATAACAACCTCGTGATGTTTGAAATGGCATAACAATTTCAGGAACAAAGTACTTACTAAAATCATATCCGTCAAGGCTTGGTGGCTTCATCTCATTTAATTTAATTGGCTCTATTTTAGGATTTATAACTACTTTTCCGTCCTTTAAGTACATTAAGTTAGGAACTTCCTCAATCTGTATTTCTCCTGCAACATGTCTTGCAAGTTCATAACAAGGTTTTTCGCCCTCTTCAACACTTAGCGAATGGCAAAAAAGTTCAAAAAACTCAGGTCTTTCTTGTAAATTTTCAACAAGTCTTCCAAAATAATTTCCGCCAATGTTCACATGAGCATTTGTCTCTTTCATCAACATGTGTGCAAGAGTAAGCCCTGCAATTATCTGGCTCGATGAATTTATTGAAATCCCAATATAATCTGCGTTATGTGATTTTATTTCATCCAATCTTTCTTTGAAATAATCTAAAAATATGTTTGTAGATTCGTCAAAAACATAATATTTTATACTCTCAAAATCCAACTTCAAAAGCTGATTTGTATAAGTTAAATAGCAAAGCTGAGTAGGATAATAAGGCATTGAACATATTTCCAGCGCTCTATTTATTGTATCGACAGCAGAAACAAAAAGTTTCGGATTATAAAAATGTTCTTTTGATTTTAAAATATTAACAGAAGTCTCAACGAGCCTTGAAACGGCAGATATGTCGCTGGCATGTTCTGAAAAATAATCCTGCATCATAGAAGCTTTTGCTATTTTATTCTGCCATTCTATAGAATAATCTTCAAATTTTTTATCTTTGTCATAAATCTGTTTAATCTCCTCTTTTAATTGAGGAAGCTGTTCTTTTGCTGTTTTTAAAGCATCAGAGACATAATTGTGGGTAAGTATTTTATTATAAAAATCAACATTTAAATCCATAGGAATTGCTTCAAATGGGGAATCTTTAAACTGCCCAAGTAAAGTAGGAATAGCAAAGTGAGGACTTATTGGTACCCATTGAGGTGGGAATAAAAATAATATTTTCATACTTAACCTTTCAGTGCGATTTTATCATAATATTTGACCCTTAACAAACATATAATAGAACTTAATTTATTTAATAAAATACCGAAAATACAACAAGTTTGTATTTTCGGTATTTAGTTTTATTTATAGAAAATTAATTAATAACTATTTTATTGCATATTCACTTGCTACTTGATCTGCGATTTCACGTCCATATTGATTAATTAATTCGGACATTATGCTGCTTTGATCATCATCAGAGATAGAGCCACCATTATTTTTTTCTTCAGATTTAGCTTCTGCTATCTCTTGCTTGTAGAATTCTATTGCATATTTTAGGGTTTTAGCTTTTTGTTCTTTAGTATCTGTTTCTTCTTTTCCAGTTGCGTCAGTATCCTTTTCGTTGCCAAAAATACCTGAGTAATTACTGTATCCATCTATGAGCTTGCTGGAATCGCCAAATTCAGCGAAATCTGAAGAACTGGAATCTCCTCCTGAATAAATAGGTGCATTTTGGTCATAGCGTGAGGTACTGCCGTCTTTGTACACTGTTGCTCTGGTTTTTACTTCTCTAGAATTTGCATATATGCTATCTACAGATCTCGAACCTTTATAATCGCCGTCTTTTAGTTCTTGTAATATTTCTGTCATAAATTCTTCATAATCGCCTTCTTTACCGACAAAGTCAGCATCAGAAACGCAATCATAACCCATATTGTCTAATACACTTGCTAAATTTCTTTCTAGTGGTCCAAGGTTTCCGTCTGCAGTTAAATTATCAGCAAATACTTTTGTTGCAAGGCCGCCTTCTTCATCTTGAAGGACCTTGCCTTCATCATCGACTATTGAAAAAGAATAGATTCTGTCCCATTTATCGCCGACACGATTTACTACGATGCCATAATTGTCTTTTAAATATTTTTGCCCTTCATCACTTAGTATACCGGCTAGGCAAGCTGTTCCAAAATGTTGTATCGTCTCTCTAAGAGCGTAATCAATAACTAAATCCAGTTTACTATCGCAAGAATCAACGATAGTATTTATAATATTTTGCGTATCCATTTTGCCGTCGCCGTCAAAATCCGCTGTAACATCTCCTTGGCCACCTGTTTTATCTCCGCATTTAACCAATTGATTAATTACGCCGACTTCATCATTACGGTTTTGGACTCTAACATTTCTGCCTTCAAACAGACTGCTTGTGTTGCAATAATTAATAGATTGCTTGGTATTCCCTTTTCGACTGTCTGCGAAATATTTTGAATCAAATTTTGAGTTTAATTTACTTATAGCCATTTTTTCACCTTCATAAGTTTAAGTAACTCTTTGTGTCTATATAAAGTATATACAAAATATATAATTGACATTTTTGTCATAATTTATTAACTTTTGTTAACAAATGCAATTCTGTCATTGAATAATCTGTGAATAATGAATAATTGTAAAAATAATCATATACGTTTTACTTTAATTTATGCTTTTAATATACTTGTTTTATTCCAAAAGAAGAGAGTTAATTAGTTTATTTACAAGGAAGAGAGTATTTGTATGTGTCCTGGTACACAACTAGAACAAAGTGATTTAATCAGCATTGTTGTCCCAGCATATAATGAAGAAAAATCAATTGCTAAAGCAATAGATTCAATACTAGCTCAAACCTATAAAAATATTGAAATTGTAATCGTTTATCTTGATAGTAAAGATAAAACTTTGGATATAATTAACTCATATTCTGATAGCAGAATTAAGCTTGTTCATCAACAAGATAAACTAGGTATCGGTAGTGCCAGAAACATTGGAATACAAAATTCTACAGGAAAATATATTGGATTTGTAGAATGTGACGAAATTCCTTCTGACTATTACGAAAAACTTTATTCAAGGTTAAAAGAAGATAATAGTCAAATTGCTATGGGCGAAATTTTCTTAAGTAACGAACTTGAGAATAAAATGTTTTCAAAAGTTGATAAAAATGAAACTCTTGAAACATTTTATAGTATGTATTCTGCTATTAAAAATGGTGCTTGTTTTGATAAATTGATTGATTTGTCGATGATTAAAGAACATAATATTTTATTTCCTCAAATATACAGATGGGAAGATAATCCTTGGATTTTAGAAGTTATTTACTATGCAAAAAAAATGAGTTTAGTGAAAGGTGCTGTATACAATTATCATCCACTTTCTGAATATTCTGAAGAATACTTGGAAAAATTAAGAAATGATATTGTCCCGATTGCAAAATTAATGATGGATTTTGCAAAAGAAAAAAATTTTCCAACAAAAGATTTAATACTTGTTAAGGAACAAATTATAAATTGCATTGCGTCACCTTTTCTTGATACTAAAACTATATATGAAGATTTACTTTTACTTATGGATGGGTTTCCTAAACTAAGAAAAATTTATAATAAAAAAAGAATTAAAAAATTTAAACGTGATATAATAAATAAATTAATGAGGAAAAAATAATGGCGAAAAAAGCGCTTATAACAGGTATAACCGGGATGGTCGGTTCACATCTGGCAGATTATTTAATGGAAGAAACAGATTGGGACATATATGGTATGTGCCGTTGGCGTAGTCCGTTAGATAATATATCGCATTTGATTGATGATATTAATAACAATCACAGAGTTCATCTTGTTTATGGTGACTTGAGAGATACCATGTCCATAGAAAATGTTTTTGAAGAAGTTAAACCGGATTATGTATTTCATCTTGCTGCTCAAAGTTATCCAAAAACAAGTTTTACAGCACCATTAGATACCTTAGATACAAATATCCAAGGTACAGCAAGGGTTCTTGAAGCAATAAAAAAACATTGTCCTTCTGCAATAGTTCATGTTTGCGCTTCTTCAGAAGTTTTTGGCAGAGTTAAAAAAGAAAAACTTGAGGAAATGAATGGAACAATAAACGAAGAATGTACTTTCCATCCGGCATCTCCTTATGCAATTTCGAAGGTTGGAACGGATTTGGTTGGCAGATATTATGCTGAAGCCTTTGGAATGACTGTAATGACAACAAGAATGTTTACCCACACTGGCCCAAGAAGAGGCGATGTTTTTGCAGAAAGTACTTTTGCAAAACAAATAGCAATGATTGAAGCCGGGCTTCTTCCTCCTGTTATAAAAGTCGGTAATCTTGACTCTTTAAGAACATTTGCTGATGTTAGAGATGCAGTTAGGGCATATTATATGTTGGTTACAATTAACCCAATAGCTGGTGAATACTATAATATCGGTGGAACATATACTTGTAAAATAGGAGAAATGCTTAATTTCTTAATTTCACTTTCTCCAATGAAAGATAAAATAAAAATTGAAGTAGATCCTGAAAGATTAAGACCTATAGATGCAGATTTACAAGTTCCAAATACTGCAAAATTTACTGAACATTCAGGTTGGGAACCTCAAATTACATTTGAACAAACAATGACTGATTTGCTCAATTACTGGAGAGATAGAATTAAAAAAGGTGAGAATTTCTTACAAAGATAAGGTCTAATTTATTTATGAAAATTGATATAGAAGCGTCATTTGATGAAATTTCAAGTAACTTTATCAAATTGAAACAACAAAAAAATACAATTGAAGAAATTGCAAATCAATGGATAAGCGCAATTTCTAAAGGGAACAAGATAATATTTTGCGGTAACGGCGGTTCAGCTGCTGATTCCCAGCATTTGTCAGCAGAACTTATGGGTAGGTATAAATTCGACAGAAATCCAATGCCCTCAATCAGCTTAACAACAGATACTTCAGCTCTTACTGCTATTGGAAATGATTATGGATACGATAAAATTTTCTCAAGACAATTAAGAGGTATTGGTAATAATGGCGATGTAATTGTTGGAATATCTACTTCCGGCAATTCTAAAAACATAATTGACGCTTTCAAAATCGCTAAGGAAAAAGGTATTAAAACGGTTGCATTTACAGGCAATGCTGGTGGTGCAATGATGGAAATTGCAGATATTACATTAAATGTGCCTTCTGATGTTACAAATAACATTCAAGAAATGCACATTGCATCAGGACATTTAATTTGCGGTATTGTTGAAGAACATTTTTTCGGAAAGAAGTAAGTTATGATTATAACAAGAAGTCCTTATCGAATATCTTTTTTTGGTGGCGGCACTGACTATCATACCTGGTACGAAGAGCACGGTGGTGAAGTTTTATCAACATCAATAAATCATTATAACTATATTAGTTGCCGTTATCTTCCGCCATTTCATCCAGAATATAATAATAGGATTGCTTGGAGAATTTTAGAGTATCCTAAAACCATTGATGAAATCCAACATAATGCAATTAGAGGTGCTCTTAAATATTATAGAATAGAGCGCGGCATTGAATTAAGTAATCAATGTGATTTACCTGCTCGTTCAGGATTGGGCTCCAGTTCTGCGTTTTCGGCATCCTTAATAAAAGCTATTAAAGCATTAAAAGGAAAAATGATTTCTAAACAAGAATTGGCACTTGAAACTATTAACTTAGAAAGAAATGTTTTGTTTGAAAATGTTGGTGTCCAAGACCAAATAGCTTCAGTATATGGCGGTTTGAATCATATAAAAATTGATAGAAACGGGCAATTTGTTGTTGAACCTGTGATTATAAATGAAAAGAGAAAACAGCATCTGAATGATCATTTATTGCTATTTTTCACGGGTGTTTCAAGAACTTCTTCAGAGGTTTGTGAAAAACAGATTAAGTCTGCAAAAAGTAATCATAAACAATTAACAAGAATTCAGGCTATGGTGCCAGAAGCAATAGAAATATTGACTGAAGGGGATTTGAATGATTTTGGAGAATTGCTTCATGAAACCTGGACGTTAAAGAAAAGTTTAACAGATGATATTTCAACTCCTTATATTGATGAAATATATGCTAGAGCTATTGGGAACGGTGCAATAGGTGGTAAAGTTCTTGGTGCTGGTGGTGGCGGTTTTATGCTATTTTTTGCAAAACCCGAATTCCATTCAAAAATAAAAGATGCGCTTCGTGAATTTATTCATGTACCATTTTCCTTTGATAATGAAGGAACATCTATTATTCACTATGAAACAAAACTATACCAATTAAACTCTTATGAAAGAATAAAAGAAATTCATAAAGATACTTTAGAAACCGAGGTTAAAATACTTTAATGAAAACTATTATTCTTGTGGGAGGAGAAGGAACCAGGCTTAAAAGCGTTGTAAAAGACGTGCCTAAGCCAATGGCAGACATAAATGGAAAACCATTTTTATCATATTTAATGGATAATATGATAAAATACGGCGCTACCGAATTTATACTATGTGTTGGGCATAAAAAAGAAATAATTATGGATTTTTATAAGGATAATTATAAAAATATTCCTGTTAAATATTCAATAGAAGAGGATCTTTTGGGAACAGGTGGCGCTATAAAACAAGCTTTTGATATTTACAACATAGAAAATGCCATAAGCATAAACGGTGATACTTTTGTAAAAATGGACTATTTAGATTTTTATAAAAAAATGCAAAACGAAAAATTTGGAATTGCATTAAAATATGTACCAGATGCTTCACGATATGGCCTTGTAAAAACTTTGGACGATAGAATAATTGAATTTACAGAAAAACAAGACAAAATTAAAGATGGCTTTATAAGTGCAGGTATTTATTTTATTAACAAATCTATGTTTGATAGAGATTTGCCGAATAAATTTTCTTTTGAAAAAGACATATTAGAAAAAGATGCGAAGATTTTGAGGCCAAAATATTATAAAGCAGAAGATTATTTCATAGATATAGGTATTCCTGAAAGTTATGACCAAGCCTGCAAAGAATTAGAAGGAGAAATTTATGCCGAAAAATAAGGCTTTATTTCTCGACAGAGATGGCGTAATAAACGTCGATAAACATCATGTGTATAAAATTGAAGACTGTGAATTTGTTGATGGAATTTTCGATCTATGCAAAAAGGCGAAAGAACAAGGCTATCTTATTATTGTTGTTACCAATCAAGCCGGTATTGCTAAAGGAATCTATACGGAAGAAGATTATTTCAGGTTCAGAGATTATGTCCACTCTGAATTTAAAAAGCAAGGATGCTCAATTGACGCTGAATATTATTGTCCTTACCACGAAGAAGCCATAATTGAAAAATACAAACAAGATTCTTTTGATAGAAAACCTAATCCAGGAATGATATTAAAAGCACAAAAAGATTTTGACATTGACCTAGCTCAATCAGTTCTAATCGGTGACAAAGATAGTGATATCGAAGCTGGAAAAAAGGCAGGCATAGCCAAAAATATTTTTGCAACAAGGAAGGAACTAAAATGTATCTGATAATAGGCGGGAATAGTTTTTTAGGCAGCTATATTATTAAAAATATTATAGACAAAACTAATGAAAATATAATTGCGACTTATTATTCAGGAACCCCCTTTTTGAACAATTCAAGAATTAGTTGGATAAAATGTGACATATCTCAAACAGAAGATATTCAAGAAATATTTAGCAACATAAAAAACAATGATAAATCAATAAAATGCATTTACCTAGCGGGATATATAAAACCTGATGAAGTTGAAAAAAATCCCCATATAGCTTGGAAAGTAAATATTGGTGGACTTACAAAGTTTATTGATATTTGTGGAGACTACCTTTCTTGTTTATATTTTGCATCTACTGATATGGTTTTTTCTGAAGACAGTAGTTATAGCTATTCAGAAAACGATGTTCCAATACCTATGAATAAATATGGCGAATTAAAATATATCGCAGAAAAAATAGTCATATCAGCTGGTTTTAATGTATTTAGATGCCCCCTTATGTATGGAAAAAGTTTAATCCCAAATAGAATTCACTTTATAGATCATGTAGAACAATGTATTAAGAACAAAGAGTATTTTGATGTACTTTCTGACTATTACGAATCAACACTGGATTATGATTCTGTTGCTAAATTATTGTTAGAGTTAATAAATAAAAATCCTCAAGGCAAAATAATACATATTGCAGCTGATGAACCAATAACCAAATATGAAATTGCAATAGAATATGCAAAAAAATACAATCTTGATAGTAGTTATATAAAGCCTTTACCATTAGATAAAGCAAACTTTTTCATTGCAAAAAGAGGTACGGTCACACTAGATAACACAAACTTAAAATCAATATGTAATATAAAAAAAATTGAAAGGAAATACTAATGAAAGTAATTTTTGTAAATGCGCCTTTTGTAAAATATAATGATGAATTTAAAAATGTTGATTCAAAATATAATACAAAAAATAATATTAAGATAAGCTGGGATTTAATATACAAATATTTAGGAAAACGACTACATAATTTTTTAAAGAAATATTGCAAAGAAATTCCAGTCATAAAATATGGAGTAAGAGCAGGTTCTAGATGGCCATTTATGGTTGAATCAAAATTTAGCTATAAACCATATCCCTTTTTTATTGGATATAGCGCAGCTTTATTAAAAGAAAATGGATTTGATGTTGATGTTATTGATGCAGTTTTAGATGAAACATATTCTTACACAGCGTTTCTTAAGGAAGTAAGAAAAAAGAAGGCAGATATTGTTGTTGTTGAATGTTCAACTCCAAGTTTTGATATAGATATCTGGATTTCTGAGCAAATATCAGAATTTGCCGAGGTTGCACTTGCAGGACCTCATTTAACTGATGAAAATACTCCTGAGTTAAAAGAAAAATATCCATTTGTAACCTACTTTTTAAAAGGTGAATACATAAAAAGCTCATTGGAGATGGCTCAATCATTAAAACCTGGAATTTATGAAAGTAAGATTGTATCCAATTTAGATGAAATACCATTTCCATATAGAGATTACAAAAATGTTGAAAATTACTTCGAACCGGCTGTAGCAACCGAAATGCCGCAACTCCAGATATATGCTTCTAAAGGTTGCCCTTTTAAATGTATATATTGCAGTTGGCCTCAAGTAATGTACAACGGAAATGTGGCATTAAGATCTCCAGAGAAAATTGCTGAAGAAATAAGAGAGTGTGTAACAAAGTATGGATATAAGTCTATATTTTTCGATGATGATACATTCAATATGGGAACTGAACGTATTTCGAAATTATGCGATTATTTAAAGGAAATTGGGTTACCTTGGTCTATGATGGGCAGATTAGATTGTTCTCCAGATTGGCTATATGATAAAATGGTTGATTGCGGCTGCGTCGGAATGAGATTCGGCGTCGAAACTTTTAATCTTGATGTGTTAAAAAAGATAGATAAAGGCCTAGAAAGGGTTGATTTCAGAAATACTATAGAACATTTAACCCAAAAGTATCCTGATATCATAATCAGACTAACTCTAATGAAGAATTTGCCTGGTCAAACTGATGAAATTCATAAACAAGATTTAGAAATTATTAAAGATATGGGATTTTTATGCGGTAATCCTAATCGAACATACCAAATATCATCTTGTGTTCCATTCCCGGGTACTAAGTTATATAAAGATTTGGTTAATATACATGGAGAAGAAAAATTAAAAAATTGGGAACTTTACGATGGAAATTCAGATACAATAATGGCTGAGTTGAAAAATCAATAGGAGAAATAATGAAGGCTGCATTTTTAGAAACATATCCTGATTTAAAAATTCCAGAAAAAGAAAATATAATTAGATTTAAAAATGTCTTTGAAGCTATGGGACATGAGTTTTATGTTCTTTCTCCTGAAGGGATTGAATACTCATCAGGCATCCATGCTGACAATTTAAATATTGATGTAATCTTTACTGCAGATAACTCAGTTAAAGGGATGGAAATATTACCTGATTCATTAACTTTGTCTGTAGGCTGGGTACCTGCAGGATATTTACCTTATTCAAGATTTCAGCAATTTGTGTCTTTATTAAACTGTTTTGATAACTTTATCCCCGGTTTTGATTCAAATAATAATAGTTACCTTCTCGACAATTTTACGAATGCCTTTTTGCCAATAGATAAATATTTTTACCCGTCAGTTAATAAGAGTAATCTTATTGAACCTCAATTAAAAGAAAAATATGATATATTTTATGTTGGCATAAATTTTGATAAAGGAAAAAGCAAAGGTCGACATTACAACTTATTAAAGTTACTTGATGAAAAAAATATTCTTAGGTTGTATGGACCTGAAAAAATTGGTGAAACCCGATGTTGGGAAGGTTTTAAAAATTATAAAGGTGAAATTCCATTTGATGGAGATTCAATTTTAAAAGAAATAAATAAAGCAGGAATTTGTCTTGCCTTACAATCTAAGATACATAACAGAAATGAATATATTACAAATAGAATTTACGAAGCCTGTGCAGCTGGAGCAATTATTATAAGTGATGATAGCCCAAAAATTAGAAACATTTTTGGCGATTCACTTTATTATGTTGATATTTATAACTCAGATGATGAAATAATCGCAGATGTTATGAATATTTATAATGAAATAAATAATAACCCACAAGTAGCTTTTGAAAAAGCAAAACAAGCCCAAAATATATTCAAAGAAAAATTTTCTTTGGAAAATTCAGCCCAGAACTTGATTACAGCAACTCAAGAAACTAAGCAATATATTAAAGATATAGCAAAACAAACAGATAAAATTAATGTTATCGCATTCATAAATAATCAAAACGACCTTGAACATGTAATAGAGCAAATTAATAGGCAAGAATATAAGAATATTGAAGTACTGTTTTCGATACCCCAAAACACAAACTTAAACTTTCAAAATATAACATTTCCATATAAAACTATTGAAACTTGCGAAAAGTCCTACGGTAAAAGATTTACAGAGTTAAAATCTCAAATTGAATGTGACTACTTTGTATTTGTTGATGAAAAAGTCGATTGGCAAAAAAGGCACCTATATAAACAGATTAATTCTATTAAACATTCTGATAACCTTTGGGGATATTGCGGAACATACGTAAGACAAGTTCAAAATGGTAAAACAAAAAAATATACATGTTTGAATAATAAACCTATAAATCATCTCGAATTTTTTGCTCCTTTTACTTATATGGACAAAATAACAGAAGACGAGTGTATATATAATTATTTTGACCTTGAAAATAAATTTGCATTAAATTCAACGATTTTTAATAAAACCATACTAGAATTATCAAAAAATGAAGAAATTAAATACATAGAAAGAGCTATTCATATGTATTTTGCAATGATTGCAATCATTAAACAAAATGATGTTGGGCAATATTGCAACGCAATTACAGCAGGTTATAGAAAAGAAGAAGAAAAAGAATTACTAGTATTAAATAATAAAGAATATTTTGTAAATCTAAATGAGGAATCTTTTATTGATTTTCATAGATGTGATGGTCTTACAATAAAAGATATATATTCTATTTTCTATAAATATAATCCATACGGTAAATATGTTTATCCACATATAAAGAGTGAAAATTTAGACAAAAAAGAATTAATACTATCATTAAATTGTAAATATATGATAAAACATTTAAAAAAGAAGTTAAAATATTATAAGTTTTGTAGACATTTTAATCGTTCATCAAAAATAATAGATAAAATCAAACAATTGGAGAGCCAAATAAACATTTTGAGAAATACATAGAGATAAGGACTAGTTATAATTATACTGATTACATAAAAGAAATCATTGAAAGCGTTACAGAAAACCATGAGTAAATTAGAAATATTAGATAGATTAAATTTTAAAATAGAAAAATTGTTAAAGTTAAATGGTTTATACAATTTAAAATATTTAAATTGCAAAAAAATATATAACTATAAAGAACTTCAAGATTTTGCTAAAGATAGTGAAAATATTTCACAAAAGTGTTTTGAGTTAAACAAACAAATGCAACAAGAAAAAATAAGTGAAAAATTAATGAAGGGATATTGCTCTTTTTGTAATAAAGAAAGAGAATTTCTTATAAAGACAATGCCTGAATTTTCATCTGATTTGCTATTTAGAGAGATTTTATATTGCCAAAAGTGCTGGTCATTTAATCGTTTGAGAGCATTAATACACATTTTTCGTTCATTTGAAAGGAACCCAAAAAATTTAAATATATACACATACGAGCGTGGTACGGATTTCTTTCGGAATTTAGATGGAAAATTTGGCAAAAACAATAAAATAGTTGGTTCTGAATATTTTGGTCCGGATCGACTGCCAGGAGAAATTGTTGATGGTATTCGTCATGAAGACTCAACAAATTTATCTTTTGAGGACAACTCTTTTAATTATATTTTTTCAAACGATGTTTTTGAACATGTTCAAGATATCCAAAAAACTTTATTAGAAGTTAAACGCTGTTTAAGCAAGGGTGGAAGATTAATTGCCAATATACCTTGTGAATGGAATAGAGAAAAGACACTAGTAAGAGCAAAAATAACTAATTCCAAAGTAGAATATGCGGCAGACAAAATATACCACGGTGGATTTTCTTGTGATGACCCAAATGGTAGCTTAGTTTTTTATAGTTTCGGACAAGATATTTTTGAAATATTTAAACAAGCTGGCTTTGCAACTTCTTACGGCATTGCAATACAAGATGAATACTTTGGAAATATAGGCTATGAGCCACTTGTTATATTTGTGGCAGAAAAATAAGAAAGATTTACTATGAAAATATCAATAATAACAGCAAGTTATAATTATGCTGATTACATAAAAGAAACCATTGAAAGCGTCATCAATCAAACTTATGAAAACTGGGAAATGATAATAGTTGATGATGGATCAAAAGACGATTCCGTTCGTGTTATAGAATCATATTGCGAAAAAAATCCTAAAATAAAATTATACCAACACAAAAATCATCAGAATAAAGGGCTTGCAGAAACCCTCAAATTGGCAATTTCTAAAGCAGATAGTGATTGGATTGTCTTTTTAGAATCAGATGACACAATAACTCCTGATTATTTAAGTAAAAAATTAGATATTATAACAAAACATCCTGATGTTCGTTTTATATTCAATGACGTTCAAACTTTTGGTGATGTGTGTAATCTAGCTGCTGAGAATGTTTGCCAAGATTATTTCCAGAACATGTACTCCATAGTAAAAAATAGAAAATTCCCTGCAAATTTAGCCAAAGATTTTTCTTATATGAATTTTGTACCAACTTTTTCTTGTGTAATGCTAAAAAAAGAAGTTTTAAAAAATATAAACTTCAAATCAATAATTCCTCAATGGCTTGATACATTTTTGTGGAGTCAAATACTGGGGGTTAATGATTGTTATTACATTGATGAAAAACTAACTAACTGGCGAATTCATAGTAAAAGTTATAACCATACAAAAATAAACAAACGTGACAAAATTATTTTCGATTATTTAATTAATAAAAATTTGAGAAGTGCAAGTATTTACTTACTGGGATATTTGCGTATGTTATGGTATCTGCTATGGAAATGCGAAAGACGGAAGGTGATTAGTTTACACTATAGAGAAAGAGAACTCTTCCTTTTTAGAAAAAAACTTGCATTTGGAAAGCAAAAAATACAAAATTTTTCAAGAGATAAAATTTTTAATCCGAAAGCACCAAAAGTTGTGTCAGATGACTTAATAAGTGTTATTGTCCCTGCTTATAATGAAGAAAAAAACATTTTGAAATGTTTAAATTCTTTAATTGAGCAAACTTATACCAATCTGGAAATTATTGTTGTATATCTTGACAGCTCAGATAGAACATTAGAACTAATAAATTCTGTGAAAGACAGCCGAATAAGAATAGCACATCAAACAAGTAAAACCGGCCCTGGTGGAGCCAGAAATATAGGTTTAGATAATGCTAAAGGTAAATATCTCGGATTTACAGAAGCTGATGATTGTATTCCTTGTGATTTTTATGAAAAATTACATGCTTCAATCACAAAAAATGATTCTGATGTTGCGATAGGTGAAATTATTGAAATTTTTCAAAACAATGAAGGCTCATATATTACTAGAATAAAAAAAGACAAAGTTTACTGCTCGCTTTTTGATAAACTTTTAACAATGAATAATGGAGCAGCTTTTAATAAATTATTTAAAACATCTATAATTAAAGAAAATAACGTAAGATTTACCGACTATTATAGATTTGAGGATAATCCTTTCTTGCTAAAAATGCTTTATTTTTCCAATAGTATTTCTTTAACTAATAAAGCAAAGTATTATTATTTTTGTGACGGAGAACAATGGTCTGAAAGTTATAAACAATTTTTAATCGAAAGTATTCCTCCTATAGCAAAAGAAATGGTCAATTTTAGCCGTGAAAAGTTCTTCAACAGAGAAGAATCAAATTTAGTTAAAACCATTGTAATTAACAGCTTTGTAAGAAACTTTTTGCAAAATGAAAACGTATATCAAGAGCTACATAACATACTCGGTGCAGAATTCTTTGATAGACATCAAAAAGAATTTGAAGAAAAATTCAAGATTAAAATAAATAACAATAAGGATTTAGTAAAAAATTAATACGAGGAAGGAGTACATAGTTGTATTTAATAATTGGTGGCAGCGGTTTTTTAGGTCGCTACGTAATAAAAAATATTCTCCAAATAACTAATGAAAAAATTGCAGCAACTTTTTCCTCAAATCTACCTAAATATACAGATGAAAGACTTACTTGGGAAAGGTTTGATGTCTGTAATATAAAAGCAATACAAGAATTGAAGAGCAAATATGCAAACGAATCAATCAAGATTGTATATCTTGCGGCTTATCATCATCCTGACAAAGTAGCTGAAAACCCGCAATTAGCTTGGGAGAATAACGTCATTGCCTTAGCTAATTTTGTTAATATTTTTGATAATGTTCAGTGTTTTTATTATTCATCTACTGATACTGTCTATGGAGAAGGCTCTATAGATTATAAATTTAAAGAATCTGATGATCTCAATCCTGTAAATTTATATGGAAAGCACAAAGTTTTAGCCGAACAAATAGTATTAACAAAAGGTTATAACGTTGTCAGATTCCCTTTTATAATTGGAACAAGTCTTGTTGAAAATAAAAAGCATTTCTTTGATAATATTTTAACTGATATTAAAGCTGGCAAAACTGTTGAAATGTTTTCTGATTCTTATCGTTCAACTTTAAGTTTTAATCAATGTTCACGATATTTGATTGAAATAATTGAAAAATATGGAAACTGTGATGAAAAAATTATAAATATCTCAGGTGATGACACGCTTTCTAAATACGATGTGGCGCTATTAATGGCAGAAAAATATAATTTAGATACAAATTTGGTAAAACCAATATCCGTAAAAAATGCAAGTTCAATATTCAAAGTAAAAAGAGCAACTACAGCAGTTCTTGATAATCAAAAGCTCAAAAAACTTTTAAACATTAATGAAATAAAATTGGAGATATAAATTGTTAATTGAATTTTTACAAACAGATTTTGATTTTAAAGACGAACGAGGATCTTTAATACAGCTTGTGCATAAAGATTGGAAGCAAGTAAACTATATTACCAGCTTGGCCGGTACTATAAGAGGTAATCATTACCATAAAGTTAATCAAGAAGCATTTTTTGTTATAGATGGTAGCTTTAAGTTAAAGTTAACAAATATAAAAACAAATGAAAATGATGAATATATAATTGAAGCCGGAACTTTTTTTAAAATTATGCCCGATGTAAGTCATAGCTTTGAGTTTTTAACCAACACTCAACTAATATC
>JAEZIX010000033.1 GCA_023415935.1 Cyanobacteria bacterium OH_CDB_20
AAGCGGATTTTGACGGGTGTGAAACACCCATTGCGAAGAACCCGATGTAGCAGAGCTTTCTTCGAAAGCTTTGTGGAATGAAGGGTTATGAGCCGTCAATAATCCAAGACAGCGAGTTTGCGGGCTCGGGCTGAGTTTAGTGTCAATTAGCAAACGTAGATGCGGTCGGAGTTTTGCGGAACTTTTTAAAAAGTTTCCCGTCGGAGACAAAACAAAATTCGGAATACTAAAAAGGCTGAAAACCTTGTTAATCGTAGTATATTTCCTTAAACTCTAACCCTGTAAGGCAGAAGTTTTGATAATCTTTGTCGCCCTCAATCGCAATTCTGACAGAGTAATTAGACTGTGTAATCTCCGCTTTGTACACGCCTTCACCGAGTTTGCCCCAGTTGAAGCCTATTGAATCATCCGCCCAAAAAGTTGCGTCTGAATCCCAGATAAGCGCCTCATTATCAAGCGCTTCGATGTCGTAAAGGTCATCAACTGCGGAATCATCGTTATCTTTGTAGGTTGAAAACCTGAAACTGTTGTCCTTGCTATCGTCTAGCAAAAGGTAAAATTCATCTATATATTTTCTTTCGTTCGGCTCGCCAAGCACGAAAAACGGGCTTTTCCAGTAAAAATCAATGGGTTCTCCGGCAAAAGTAGAGCCTGTATCGTCCTGATAGATTGCGCCTTGGGAGTCTGCAAGATATATCTTGCCACCTGAGCAAGCAGCGCAAGTAATTTCCTGAGGCAAAACCCTCTTGAGCCACGCCTTGTTTGAATAGTCATATATAAGAATATTGTTTAAATACACGCCATCTTGGGCCGGAAAGAAAAACCAGACCTGATTTTTGAGCTGATTATGGATTGCTGCGCCCTTGTGCCTGCTGTTTGGGTTATACTCCTCAAACATCGATTTGACAGGGAATGACGCCTCATCACCCACTGAAATCTGCGAAAGAATACCGACTTGCTCAAGGCTAAAAACCGCGCCATCAAAGAAATATTGCTTGTTGTTTGCATTCTCAACCATTGCCTGGGAGATTGCACCCTTGTCCGCAAAACGCTGGATAGCAAAGTCTTCAGGGCTTGTGCCTGATAAAAGAAAAGTCGCATCTTTTTTATAAATCGCTAAATAGTCTTTATACTCTTTAAGCGCAGTGATTTCGTCGATATCTGCGAGAAAATTGCTTATATAACCTGCGTCATCAGCTGATGTCCAGTCGTTGTACCTTCCAAGCGCTGAAAAATAAAGCGTTCCGCCAGAAGCAAGCCATAACCTGCTTTTGTAAGAAGCCATTGCGTTACCGACAAGCGGCGTGCCATTAGCGGCAATAGTTCCGCACGAAACCGCGGTTTGATGTACTTTGTAATCAAAGTAAACAGGGTTATTTACCCCGTTTGAAACTGCAACGCCGGTCAAAAACCTTACATATGTCGGCTCTTTAGCAGCCGAGAAGCCTGTGTATATTAGCTTTAACGCTTCTGAAGCAACATTATAACAATAGATGTTTTCATTTTCGCAGTTGAAAAATATAAGCTCTTCGCCATCGTACTGATAGGCGAAAAGTCCGACAATCGGACTTTTCGCCGCCATTTCAAAAATCTTTATATTACCGCTTTGCCTCGTTATTCCTCGATTTTTGTATATTTCGACATTCTTTGCATCTGACCAGTAAACTTTATCAACATCAAGCCCCAAGGCTGTTTTCGTCGCTGCAGAATTTAACCCTCCTGCAAGGTTATAAAAGAAACTTTTCATAAAATCTCCTATTAACAAGCGTTTTCAGCTTTCAGGGCATCAATTTGTTAACTTTTGTAAAAAACTTGCTCCAAACACGCACTTTTTATTCTTGAGGGTAATTAGAAATAGTACAAGAAACGAAAATAATATTAATTCCATATATCCCCAATACAAATTAACTAACTACCAAATACTAACCTAAGATAACACCCCTCTCGAAGGGGCTTTTTTTTGCGTATTGGTAGTCAGTTTTTTTGATAGTCGCGCGAGAGCCTGTCTTAGGCCAGTTTGGCATAGTGACTGTAGTACATTGCCGCCGCTGCAACCCTGTTCGAGACCTGCAGTTTTACAAAAATGCGCCTCATGTGAGTCTGGACAGTCCTTCTCGACACGCAAAGCATCACAGCGATCTCTTTGTCAGGCTTGCCCATAGCAACAAGCCCAAGAACCTCTTTTTCTCTAGTGCTCAAGTTCATTTCTTTTCCTTCCAACAAGGTTTCACTAACACGATTTCATCCTAATCCCTAATGAAATCACGATTACTAACCATTCTTAAAGCAAAATTTCGGCATTATGCTCGAAAATACGCTACAAAAACTATCATAGTTTATTTTCCTTTAAAAAAGATTAATGTATTTTCCTTTTTAAATTATTGAAGTTTTACCCTGGATGGGGCGTATTGCCACTTATCATTATCAAAGAGGCCTATCTTTAAGGTTGAAAGATTTGAATAGCAGCGTTTGACTTTCCCAAATTCGTTATAATTTAGGTAAAAACTGCCATTATTGTTAAAAAGCCTGTTATGAGCGGTTCGCTCGTATAATATTAAAGAAGAAAGTTTGTCAAAAAACTTTCTCGCTTGCTTGTTTGTTTTCCTTATGGAACTGGGTTCTTGCTTGTAATCAATCCTTAAAAGCTCTATTACAAAATGATTACAGACAGGACACTCATCTAAAATGTTCATCTGAACGTACAAAAAGCCGTCTTGCGGCTCCAATACAAAAGAACGTGAAGCCCTTTTCGCCCCACAACAATGAATACTACTCAACTTTTCCTCCCATTCCTCTCCCAAAAATTCGCAACATAATTAAAAGGGCATAGTTGACCCCTTTACAATTAAGAAACGGCTTTGCTATCGAGAGCGTGAACCTACCAAAACTGACAATTGCATTGATTTGCAAAACCATGCAACATTTATTAACCTAAGTATAATAGATTAATTTTTTTTGTATAGTCCGCAAAATTGCGTACGCAATAGTACTTAGGCAAAATTACGTACGTAAAATTACTTACGCGGAAATTTTGCAGAGGCTGGAGGACTTGCGAAGAGCAAGGCCGTAACGCCGTTTAACGCAAAATTTTCAAGACAGCGGAAATTTTGCAGAGGCTGAAAACATGCAAAAAATAATCAACCGTAACATCGATTTGAGCCTCATGGGGTTTACAGAATCGATAAAACGCACTAGAATATAATCCTGTAGGTTAGAATTTAGGAGACAACAATGAAAAAATACGTTTGCACAGTGTGCACTTGGGTATACGACCCTGCAATCGGCGATCCGGACCACGACATCTATCCTGGAACTGCATTCGAAGATATTCCTGATGAGTGGGTTTGCCCTGCTTGCTATGCTGACAAATCTGCATTTGTGGCTGAAGAATAGACTTTAAACTGTTTAATTATAACTCAAAGAGAAATTCGAATCGGGTTTCTCTTTTTGTTTGCAAGGGTTTTCATTTTTTTGGCTGCGGCGCTGGAAACACCTGCTTTATTTTACTTGCCGGAGCTAATTTTTAGGCAGTTTTCCCCGTGAAATTAAAATTTCGCGGACCTTTTCAGACATTTCGATTTTGTGTTTTTTGTAAACTTCTTGTGCTAAAATTCCGCCATGAAGTTCTGGGGGCAAGTTGTTTAGCCATTTTATCGCATCATCTTTCGAAAAATCCTTTGGCGCAAAATTGTCTTCTCTTGTTTTTTCAATATTTTCGAGCAATTTTTTTGTTTCCTCAATCGTTGAATGTTGCCGCATTGTCGCTCCTGTCGTGCTATTTCCGCTGTAAGAAGAAAATTTATAAAACTTATTTTCATTCTTTTGTTCATGTTTATATGTTTGTCCGACAATTTGACGGACCTTATTTGAGACATTTTGTCGGTTTACATCAGACAAATTGACGGAGTCAAAAAAGAACGATGTAAACTTATACCTGTTCACATTCCTTGTAACGTACATTATAAGCCTATTTGCAGCCAATTCTTTAACTGCTCTTTCGACAGATTTTTCACTGATTCCGAGGTTTTGAGCAATAAATTTCTGGCTCGGAAACATATCTTCATTCGCCGGGTTATAATGGTGAATAAGCGCATATAGCACGAGTTTTGCAGTCGGTTTAAGCTCAATTTTATTAAAGAGCTTTGACTTATAAACCATATTTATAAGCTCAAATTGACTGATATTAACTGCGCCGGTGGCTAGTGCAGCTTGATTTTGTGACATAAAACCTCCCAATGTAAACTAATATTAACTAAGTTAAAATCATGAAAACATGCACTATTACATGGTTTCGAGAGATTGCCTGAAATCATTAAAAGCTATGTCTTGCAAAAGTTGCCAGCTATATGGCAAATAAATTATAATGTTAATCGAAAGGTTATTTTATTAAGTGCTTCGCAAGAAGTGCTTTTTTATTATAGAAACGGGTTTTGTTTATACAAAACACTTGCCGTGAATGGATCTAAACCATCATGGCTTGATTTTATTCAATTTTTCCCCATCTCTAAGATTCCAGCAACCATATGGTAGCTAAAGAAAAGGTGAAAGGCCCGGATAGAGGCCCTTCAGCCGTATTAGTAGAAAATTCTTTTCTCCTCCAAATTATTAAGTAACAAATTCCCAAATCACAGTTATTGCTATGTTTACAACTGTATCAGCTGCGGGTAGCAAAACTCTGTGTGTTGTATTGTTTCTATCAAAGAACATGACATAAACTTTACAACATGAAATATGATACTAGTCATGGTATAATAAAGTCAAGTTACTGGAAATTCCTAAAAAATCCTAGAATACTCCAGTAAATTACAGTAAATTACAAGAAAATAATCATATAGAGGTTAAATAAATAGTATGGAAGAAAGAAAACTTACAGTCCAAGAAGCAGTAGACGAGCTATTAATGAGTCAGTCCTCAATTTATTCCTGGATAGAAAAAGGAAAACTTAAATCAGAAGATCATCCAACAGGAAAACTTATTGTAATTTCCAGTAAAGAGATAGAAGAAATAAGAAACTTTAATCTTAAATCTAGGCGCAACAAGGTATCTAAACAAACTTATTCAAAAAGTGATAATTTCCAAGAAATTCCAGTAATTGACGCAGAATATTCCAGGAATTATGAAGAAAATGTTACAAACTATGATAATACCTCTTATGACGGGCTTATGAACGTATCCGAGGAGTTTGCAAAGTATGTTTCAGAGCTCTCTGCAAAGGCAGGAAAATACGAGCTACTAGCGGATTTGCAGCGTGAAAAAGAAGCCGATAAAGAGTTCTGGAAAAACCAGTATTTTGAGATGAAATCGGCTTACGATAATTTACAAGAAACTCTAAAAAATAAAGAATTGGAAAATCTTGCACTGCAAAAACAGATTGAAGCGCTAAAACCTAAAAATGGCGGCTTATTCCAGTTTTTCCAGAAAAAAGATTAACTTTTACTAATAATAAAATCATAGATTTTGTCTACTTTTGATTTCATATCCGAAATCTGCTCTTTTAGCGCCGAAACGCACTGAGTAGAGGCAAAACGGCTTTCTACCGTTTCTATAATTTCCCTATGCTTTTTTTCAAGCTGTTCTGGTGTAATAAATATTTTATACTGGCTCAAAAACGCAATAAGCGCAATGATTAGGGGCGAATATTGTATAATAAATTCCATAATTCCTGCATTCTAGCCAAGCGGCCAATAAAATTCAACTAAATAGGAGGCTGCGTCAAATGCGTGCCCCAAAAACTTAAGCTCTGGCTGTTGTTTTAGCTGGTAGTGTGACGGCAAGTCAAGCGATGACGTGCCTTCTTTGTACTTTAAATTGTTAATGTTATAGAGTAATTTTTCGCAATTTGGAGAGATATAGACCCCGATATCGCCTGATGCAGCGCGTATTTTCGAGTTAAACGCAGTAATCCTGTTTTTGATCGGCGGGTTAAAAGCTCTTATTCTAATGTCAATATCCTCGTAGCCAAAGCGTTTTAGGACTTTTTTAATTATCATGTAGTTAGTGTATTCGCTTGTGCAAGAGCGGTTATCGCCAGAAGCGTCGCCATTTATGACTATTCCGCCTTTGTGGCTTGGATATCTTTTGCAGAATTCCTCCGCAGCCTTTGCTGTTGTTGTGTTTTCAATAACAATTTCGTCAAAGAAAAAGACTTTTTCGTCTGTTTTGTGCGCAAGAACCCAGGACATCGGATCTACGTTGAAGTCGCAGCATAAATGAAGCGGTAAATCTTCGTTATAATTGATGTTTACGACATTTTCGTCTGAGAAATCTTTTACAACATAATTGTTGTCGCAGTCCGCCCAAACGCCGAGTACGTTTGACTGATAGTACTTTTTGTCATAGATTTTTTTAAGCTCTTCGCAATACCCTTGAGGAAGGTAAATATTATCGGTCGTAGGCGCAATAATAAGGCGATAATTCGGCTTTTTATGGTGTATAAAAGTCTTATAAATCCAACCTTTTCTAGATTCAGGGTTGGTGTGCCCAAAAAGCCTGTATCTAAAGTCTTTCCAGCCCGTGCGATTATGTTGCCTTAGCCTTCCTAAAATCATTTTGAAGGTAGATTCAGGCACATCAGACATTTCCTCGATTTGAGCAAATCCTAAGTTAAGCGACTTGAGCTTATTTGGCTCGTCAAAGTGTCTAAACAGTATCTGTGAGCCGTTTTTAAAAATAAGTTTTTGTTCTGTTTTTGAGTATTTATAGTCGATATTTTCGACAAATTTCATATTGTTCAAATGCTCAAAATACGTTGCAAGAGTAGTATCTCTAACGAGTGGAAACGTTTGTGCGCCGACAAGTCCTTTAATTTTAGGAAATTTAAGCGCAAGAAGAATCCCGAGGAGCGAGCCTGCAAAAGTCTTTCCGGAGCCAAAGCCGCCTTGATAGACTGCAACGTCAAGCGAATAGTCGTGCGGAACTTCGATAAATTCCTTTTGAGCCTTTAATAGTGTATATTTCATCTATGCAATATCTTTAATCTCGTCTTGTTTCAAGAAGTTGTCGCTATTTTCAATCCCAAACTGTTCGAGGGCAAACTTAAAGCACTCAAGCCAGTTGATTTGGGCGTTAACTTCCGGGATTTTGGCAAATGAGGTTACAACCTCGAAAATTTCTTTAAACCTGTATTTGCGCTCAAGGCTTGCTTTTCTGTCGCCGTAGCGGTAGACATAATCCGCTGCTCTTGTGTCGTCCGAAACGGTCAAAAAGTCCATGCCGTTTGAGGTTCTGACAGGGATTGTTTCTTCGCCAAACCTAAAATTTGAAATAATATCTGCAGTCTTTTCGACAATAGGGATGACCAGTTTGCGGTTTATGGCGTCAATAATCATGCTCAGGCGGACGGCTTGCCCGTTTAGAGAGTATGTAAGTTCAGTTGCTGTGCGCTCTTCGGCTGAAACGTTGCCTGACATGTTCCTGTAAATGCCTGTTGCGCTTTCAATTGAGGACTTAAAATGCTGAATGAAATCCCAACCCCTTAAAGCGGAGTCAAACTTAAGCGCGATAGGCTGATTAGGCATAAGAGCGGCATCATATTCTATAATTTTGCCCGGCTTAACTTCCTGTTCACCTTTAAAACACCCTTTTGGCGCAAGGTATGGCGGGTTAATCATCAATGAGAGCGCATCAAGCTGCTTGTTCAAGATGGTTGAAGACAGCCTGTTCAGCCCAACTGCGATTTTAAGCGGCGAAATCCCGCGCAATGTCTGAGGATCTTCGATTACGTTTCCGTATATAAAAGGGTTCGTTACAAATGGATTTGGCTCGAAGCGAATGATAGTCTTTCTCCCGGCAACGACTATCAGCCAGTTTTTATAAATATTTCCGTCTGAAAGCGCGAAATCTCCCCAGAATTCGAGGATTTCAAGCCTTCCGTTTTTGCTTGCTTTTTGGGCTTTTTTGTCGCCTAAAACTGTTTCAAGAATAGCCTTTTTTTCAGGCGTCATAAGGTTATTGGCAAGATTTCCCGTAATTTGTTCTAAATCCTGATAATTTCTGTAAATTTTAGCGCATTTATCCCATTGGTCGCGGATTTCGGTGTCAAAAACGAAGTCTTCAGGCGCGATAAACTTAACCACAGGCCCGTCATATACTGTCTTTTGTTCGATTTTGTAAGGTGTCTGTTCGATTTCAAGCGATTCAAACGGCGATTGCCTTCTCACCTCTTTGATTTTAGTCGACCACCCGACAAACATCGACGCTTCGCCAGCTTCAACGATACTGTTTACGAGCTTTTCCATCTCTGTTGAAAAATTCATTTTCTCGAAAGTATCAACAAGCATGGCTTTTTGCAGGTTTGCAGCCTGTTGAGCTTCAGGAGTTGTGCCTGAAACGTCGAACATCGCTTCAGGGTGAGAATACAAGTTTTCAACAAGGTGTGATTTCAATGTTTGCGCAAGTTCGTAGATATCAGGGAGGTTAACATTTGCGTTCCAGTCTTGAATCATCTGGTTTTTTGAGTAGATTTCGCGCTTAATCGTTGCTATGTCAGCAAGTTGCGCGCTTCTATTTTCTTCAAG
Organism: Cyanobacteria bacterium OH_CDB_20; assembly: GCA_023415935.1. Taxonomy (GTDB): domain Bacteria; phylum Cyanobacteriota; class Vampirovibrionia; order Gastranaerophilales; family Gastranaerophilaceae; genus JAEZIX01. Next base: position 8,517 of record JAEZIX010000033.1, read on the forward strand.
TTTATCAAATAGGGAGATTATTCTTTTAACTGAAAAGTCTTCTTGAGCCTTGTTTAAAGCTGTTTTTTGCTCGTCATATTCAAAATTTATATCCATAACTAAATCCTTTTTTCGTTAAGGTTGTCGATGATTGTGATTTGGGGGTCGTCAGAAGCCATGCCGCATTCAGATTGCGCCATGCCGAGGTGTTTGCACAGAAAATCAAGCGCACGCAGTGAAGACTGAGTGTCACGGAGCTTTGTTTTTCCGGTTTTATTGCCGTCTTTGTCTAAAATATCTTCTTGCGCGGTCGAAAATTCGATAATATTCAAAAGCCTTTGGACGATATACGCCTTAGACACTTGCAGGCTCTGGGCTTGGGTAAAAATCGCCTCTTTAATCGCCTCAAGAATATAATCTTTTTTAAGCAATATTTCGCCCTGGAGCTTTGCTCTATGTTTCTTATATCCTGCTCTTATAGCGGCTTCACCTGCGTCTAAAAGCCTTATATATTCGGCAACAAAGACCTCTTGCTGTTTTGTTAAGTCACTCATTGAAAACTTTCTTGTAATATTTCTTAAAACTTGTTTACGGATTGAGAAATTAGTGTTAATATAATTATGTTATTAATGTTTCGGCTAGTGTAAAACGATGGCAAGTCTTAAATCTTATTTAAAACTTGCTTTTTTTTTGCGAAATTTTTGCATTTTACACGTGGTCGATTCGGAATATATCTATAAGATTTCCTATGTAATAAAGCCCGAAAAATGGGTCCATGGGTAATGCAACCCCCATGAAAAATTTTAAAATGCGTTAAATCGCCTCTGAGAGGCTCTAAAATTTGTTTAACATCGGAAAATCAGAAGTTAAAATCTGAAGTCAGATCTCAATAATTTCTGAAAATCCGAAATTATTTTTTGTAGTATTACGGGCGTAATAATTAAAAGGGGCAAAATTGGCGCTTAATAGAAGGAGGTTAGAAGAAGCGAAAATTTTGCAGAGGCTGAAGGGCTTGCAAAGAGCAAGACCGGAACGCCGTTTAACGCAAAATTTTCAAGATATCGGATCTTGAGCAGTGTCTCGGACTAATCAAATTCAAACAAAATAAGCGCCAAAAAGTGCCGTAGTGATTAAAAGGTGTTGTGTAGCGGCGGCGGGCAAAAAACCCGCCGCCGCCTCAGAAAGGTATCCTATTAAATGCTTTTACGGCGCTATAAGCCCCTTTTTGATTTGGTCTTGAATAGCAGCTTCGTTCTTTATGAACTCTGCTGTTGGCATTGCGGCAATTTCTTTTCTGGAAAAAACTCGCGATACATCCCCTGACGAGCGCGGCGCTGAGATTGCCGTGCTTTCAAGTTTGCTTTTTGCTTGCTGATTCTCATCAAGCGCTGTTTTCTCCTGCGCTTTCGACTGCTGAAATCTAAGAATTGCTTCGTGTTCAAGCTTTTCTACAATATCAACAATTTTACTTAACTCATCTGTGCTTATGCCGCTTACACCCTCTTGCAAGTAAGATTTTACAAGCATTCTTGACGCCGATCCGAAGAAGTCCGGATTGTCCTTTTCAAAATCCAAAAGTGCGTCCTGAATCTTTTTCTCGGTTGAAGTTTGAGTCTTTTGAGGCTCTTTTTTAGCGTCACCAAAAGCGCTTTGAAAGATTTTTTCCTTAAGATTTGTTCCTTGTAACTGATTTAGCCTTCCTAAAGACGTCAACAAGTCAACCTTTTTTAAGTCATCAAGAAGCGCTGCTTTAGCTTCAGGTGCAAGGCTTTTTAGCAAATCCGCCTTGTTTGGCGCAGTGCTTGGAGCCTGCTGAAGCCCTGCTGCATCTGGACTTTTTAAAAGACTTTGAAGTAAGAATGCTGCAAAAGCTGAGTTTGCGCTGTTATTTAAATTCATATTTTGTGTCATGGCTATTCCTTTATTATGCTGTAAACGTCGATGTTTACAGGTTTTTTATTAACAATTGTTTCTGATAACATAGTATATTCGTGCTTGAAGCCGATTTTTTTGAGTAAAGTTACCGCGTATTTGTTGTCCTGATAGACTTCTGCCTTGAGTTTTCTTAGCTTAAGCCGCTTAAAAACATAGTTTACAAAGCGTTTTCCGGCATATTTTGTGAGCCCGCCCCAATATTTAGGGACAAAACACGTTGTAACTGTCGCACAATACGGGTTTTGAGGTGAGCCTTGCCAGTCGTCAAGGTAGACAAAGCCCTTGAAGACACCGCCTGAGCTGGTTATTGCCCAAAAATACGGCGAAGCTCTTTCAATAAGAGAGATAAGTGCCTCAACAGGGTCAACGTCGCTTGCAAAAAAATCGTCGAAAAGTTTACCAGAGAATCTGTTTACAAGATTTGCAACATCAGGAAGATACCTGATATTCTCTAAAATGCCCTCTCTGCGCGAAATATTGACTTTTAAAAATTTAACCATAATGTGCCTTTTTTACAAAGTTGTCCAATCTGAAAAAATACAGTATTATTGATTTCAAACAGAAAGTGAGGGTGTTGTGGATAAAAATGATGAAGTTCTGAGACTTTACGAGATTTATAATGACTCGAAAGAAAAATTTATCGATAGAAGTTTTGCTACAAACAAGTTTTACCTTATCGTTGAGATAGTTTTACTCGCAATTTCCATTGCAATCGGTGGAACTCCTTATGATGTACTCAATATCATCCTTCCGCTCGTCGGAATGCTTATCGCGCTTATGTGGTGGCTAAATCAAGACTCGTACGGGTTTATGATTAGTATCAAATACAAAAATGTATTTGCACTTCTAGAGAAAAGCCTTGCGGCGTCACCGATTACGGACGAAACTAAAGCAATTGAAGAAGCTGCAAGATCAAAAAGCGGTTTTGTGTTCAATAACGCTCACAAGCTACTCGCTGTAGTGATGTTGGTCATTTTCTTCATATTGTTCTTGGCTGCTTTCATTCCGTACATAATGATTTTATTCTCAACTGCTGCTTAAAACTCGCGTAACAGCGATATTTTAGCAAACTGTGTTTTTGCAGGCGCGCATCTGGCACGCATTGTAGTCAGTGCGTCGTTGAACATCGAGTACCAATACTTGAATTTGCTATGCTCTGGTGTCCCTTTGAGCCTTAAACAGGACCCATAGACTAAAAGTGATTCGTGAAATGCCTCTGGAATAAGACTTTCGTCAGTCTCGTTCTCGAGGTATTTTTTCTCCTCGTAGTTTTCGTCTTTAGCCGAAAAGTCGCTATTATAGAGTATTTTGCACGTTACTGCTTCTGAATGCGCAGGCAAATAGATGTGTTCGCCGTATGCAGTATATTTCCCGGGGAGCCCGTCATCAGTCAAAAACGCCTTGTAATTAGGGCTGTACTGGTATTCTTGCCCGTTGACAAGAAAAATGTTAATCTTGCCTGAAACGCTGTTGTAAAACATTTTTTGACCTTTTAGAAGCCTTATTTCAGTCGTTCGCTCCAAAAACGGCCAGTCATCACCGGCGCAAATTTGAAGATTTACGCGCTTTATAGCTTCTTTAAGGCGCTTGTGGTCGTTTAGTGTCAAGGCATCCCAGCTGCTTACTTCTCTGTAATTCAGCTCTATAAGGCACTTATTAATAATTTCAAAATAATTCACGTCTTGCTCCTATACATCGCTTGCGCTGTGAAACTTTACGTAGTATTCATCAGTTAAAAAGCACTCTATTTGCTTGTTTATGAGCTTATTCATTGTGTTGTAATCAGTGCCCAAAATGCTTTCCACCTGAAGCCCGTTAACAAAACTTTCCTGCTTCGTAAGCCTGTTAAAAACAGTGTAAATAGTACTTTTATCAAATGTTTTGTCTTTTGGAAGCTCTAAAAAGCTCTTCACAAGCTTTTTTTCAGATTTTTGCTTACTTTTTGCTATTTCATCATCCATTTCTCTGGCGATTTTCTGCTTAATAAGCTCATCCAGCGGCAAATCTGACAGTAAAATTTCTTCAATATCATTATTTTTAGGCATTTTGACCTCTCATATAATTTAGTGTCGCAAACACTAAAATTGTTTGGATTTTAAGAAAAGAAGGGCAGAAATAGGGAGTTGGAGGGGTTCTGCCCTGAGTAATTTAGGGGGAAGTGTAGTATGAGTATGTTTAGGGGTTATTAAAGTGCTGTCGCGTCAACAACAAGTTTTGCGAGCGCTTTTGGCTGAACAGTCTTAGCACCATAGAGGTATAAGCCTCTTACAAGGTCTGAGAACGTTGCAGTATCTCTGATTGTTTCGATTTTAGCAACTTGAGATGCGAATGTTATTGCATCGTTTGTACCTGCTAAAACGTTTACTGCGCCTGATGCTGCTGTTAAGTTTGTGCTGACAAGAACGTCCATACCTGCGATTCTGCCGATAGAACCTTCTCTAAGCGTTGTATCTGCTATTTGATAGCCTGAAGTAAACTGTGAAGACTGAAGCAAAATAGCTTCTATATCAGGGTTTATGACTACCCACGGTTTTTGGCCTGAAGTTATTGCGTTTGAGTTTTTAAGGCATTTTGCAAGCGCAACAAATTGGCTGTAAATGTTTTCTGTTGTTATTTCTACAGGAGTTGTGCCGCCGATAATATTTGCAGCGTCTGCGTCAACGTGTTTTCCAAGTAGAAAAGTGTCTTGGGCAGTTTCAATCGCTTTTTTTGCGTTTTCCATATGCGCATCGATTATGCTTGTAACCGCCTGAGCGATTGCAACATCGTTGACCTTGAACGCAAAAAGTTTTCTCTGGTCTATTTTTAAAGTTGTATTAGACGGCGCAAGCTCGTTATAAGTAAGCGCATCGCCAGTATAATTTGTAACACCGACATCGCCCGGTACGATTATGTTAACAGTGTCGCCGGCGTCTTTGATTTCGCCCTCGTAGTTTCGGTTTACGCACTGAAGCATAACGCACGACTTTTGTAGCGCTGCGTTAAGTTTTTGGCTCCAAAATTCAGGAATAAAGGCTGTATAGCCGTTTGTGAAACTTTGTGACATGATGATCCTTTCTCTTTTAGCCTACATCGCCGTTATAAAGGCTTTTTCGAGGCTATAATGTAAGTAAATTCGTTGTAATCAGCTATTATAAATTGCTGCGATATCATTGAAAATCAAATATAGCAATGCTTTTAATAGCAAATAATAATTCATTTCGACCCTGTCGAAGTGAGCAATTATCACTTAATGAAGCTGCTGAAAAGCCCGCACTGTCTGAGCAAAGCGGATTTTGACGGGTGTGAAACACCCATTGCGAAGAACCCGATGTAGCAGAGCTTTCTTCGAAAGCTTTGTGGAATGAAGGGTTATGAGCCGTCAATAATCCA
>JAEZIX010000070.1 GCA_023415935.1 Cyanobacteria bacterium OH_CDB_20
CATGCGGCATGACATGCAGATTGAGTACCTGTAAGAAGTCCTCCACCAAAGTTTGTTTCTGAAGGCGGTCCAAAGAATTCAACTAACCTAACATCTGCTGCTTTCATAGCAGCATCAAGTCCATAAATTGCTTCCATTGGAGGAGCAATTAAATAAGCAAGTGGTTCACCTTCTTCAACACCTGCCACCTTAGACAGGTATGAACCTGTACGAGATACTGTATGCGCATAATAAATAATAGAATCATCTTCATTAGCACTTATAAAACAAGCATCTGACTGAAAAAAGTCTAAAGCAGCCTTCAGTCCACTTCTTACTTCTGCTGGACTTGGTCCACCAATAATCCCAATTACTTCACCTGCTAATTTTGTAGAAGCATTGCCTGCTCCAGCGTACATTGAACGTGCATAAACGACTTCAACATCTGCAGCTTTAGTTGCTTCATCTAATGCCGTATAAGTTACATCATCACTATCAGAGGTAATGATTCCTATACTCTTATGCTTTGGTCCCAATTCTAATCTTGTTGCAAGCTCTGAACTAACATTGGAGATCACACGTACGCCAAGTACATTAGCTCGCATTTTATCATTTTTCATTATGACTGCCTCCTTCTACTTTAGGTCAATACCAGATGCTTTTTTATCTAACATGGTTTTAATTAATTCAGCTGCATGAGCTCCTGCTTCTACCGCTGTGGTACCACCTTTGTGTATATTAGAAATAACCGTTCTCTTAGCTTCTGGTAAACCATGTTTAGGCTTGTAGGCTATATAAGCTGACATAGATTCTGCTGTAACAAGACCAGGTCTTTCACCAACTAACATACAAATAACATCTGCTCCAGTCACTTCACCAATAGCATCCATTGCTCCAACTCTGGCATATTTTATAAATAGGATGTCTGGTACAGTAATGCCATACATCTGTAAACCTTGTTTTATAGCTGGAATAGTATCCTCTACGTTTGCTTCAATAGCTGAAGAAGATAAGCCATCACCTACTACTATTAATACTTTGGGATTATTACCACAGGTCTTCTTAATAATCTCTAGCTCCTCTGGCCCAAATCTTCTTCCTAAGTCAGGTCTAGTTAAATATTCATCTTTATCCTTACATAAGGTTTTTACAAAAACGAAATTATTCTTTTTAATAAAATCTTCTGATACATCATTAAAAACGGCATCTTGAGCAGCAGCGTGGTCTGCTCTTACACGAAGCATGGTAATTGTTTTATAACGTGCACCTGCTTTACCTACACCTAATCTAGCTGGTGTTTTAGCTTTCATTGCTAAATAACCTTCTTTATCCTTTGCATGATCTACTAAAAATTGCTTCTTAATATCAATCTTTGTAATGTCAGGAATGCATCCATTAGGGTCAATAGTAGTTGTCTTTGTTTCATTACTTGCTGCTTGTACAATGGATGCAGCTGGCGTCGTTGGAATGGTAACACTGCTACCTACTGCATTAGTATCTTTACCAACCATTTGTTCTACTAGTTGTTCTACCATTTTTCTTAAATCTTGTTCGTTCATCATTTTGCCTCCTTATCCTAGAATAATATTGATGCGTCTCCGGCTCTTTCAGTTAAACGGCCTTTTTCATCTACAAAGCCCATCTTAACTAGCCATTCATGGAAAGGCTTAATAGCTGTGAGTCCGAACATTTCTCTAAGTGCTGCTGTTTCATGGAAACCTGTAGTTTGATAGTTAAGCATAACATCATCACCATGAGGAATCCCCATGAAATAGTTACAGCCTGCTGTTGTTAATAAAACAGATAAATCTTCAATAGAGTTTTGGTCAGCTTTCATATGGTTGGTATAACATGCATCACACCCCATAGATACGCCTGTTAATTTTCCCATAAAGTGGTCTTCAAGCCCTGCACGGCTTACTTGACGACCATCATATAAATATTCTGGCCCAATGAAACCTACTACAGTATTAACAATGAAAGGTTGAAAACGTTTAGCAAAACCATAGCATCTTGCTTCCATCGTTACTTGGTCTGTATCATGATGTGCTTCTGAGGAAAGTTCTGAGCCTTGTCCAGTTTCAAAATACATCACGTTAGGTCCTTCTGCAGTTCCTTCAGATAAAGCAAGCTGTCTTGCTTCTTCTATGGTTGCTGCATTAAACCCAAAAGCTTCATTTCCCTTTTCTGAACCAGCAATAGATTGGAAAATCAGGTCTGTTGGTGCACCTTTACGAATAGCATCCATTTGAGTAGTAACATGGGCAAGTACACAGGTTTGAGTTGGGATTTTAAACTTTTGTTTGATTTCCTCAAAACGTTTGAGTACACGCACAACACTTTCTGTAGAATCATCTACTGGATTAAGTCCAAGTAGTGCATCTCCAGCCCCATAGGTTAAACCTTCTAATAAAGAAGCCATAATACCATCAGGGTCATCTGTTGGATGGTTAGGTTGAAGCCTTGAAGAAAGTGTTCCTGGTTCTCCAATAGTTGTATTACAGTGAGCAGTTATGCGAATTTTACTTGCTCCATAAATAAGGTCCATATTAGACATGAGTTTAGCTACAGCAGCTACTATTTCTGAAGTAATCCCT
>JAEZIX010000012.1 GCA_023415935.1 Cyanobacteria bacterium OH_CDB_20
CTCTAATTCTTCTCTCTAATATGTGGTAAAACTTTTTTCTCTCTTCGGTTTAATTTCTCTCGTACTTTTATAAACAATTTTTGATATAAATAATTGCTATTTTGTATTCATGTTTTATATATTTTTGCAACATTGCTTAATATTTGTTATAAAACCTTAATATTTTTACAAGCGCATGGCAATTAATTGTATGTTCTTACTTTAAATAAGCACAACAATAATAAAACCTAAAAAAGGAGTATGTATAGTGATTACAAATTTGAACCAAGCAATAATTGGCACTCTTGAAAAACAAGCAGATAAAAGAGGATACACAGGCCAAACAAAATCTGATTATGTTGTAGAATCTTTTGCATCAAACAAAAAAGCTGGTCGTACTAATGATTTAGCTCTAGTTGGAATGACAGCTGCAGCTACAGGCCAAGTATTGCACACAGCGATAAAAGCTGAACAACCTTTCAAAGCAGCAATTAAAGAAGCTGTAAAAACCCAATTTAAACCACTAAAAGAGGCTGCTGAAAAATCAGTTAAAAATATGGAAAAATTAATGGAAATTAAATCTTTCACTAAAGCATTCCCACAAGCAGTATTAGAAGGAATTAAACAACCATTTAGACTTTTAGAAGGTGCATTTATGTCAGTACCAAAACCTGTAAGACTTGCAGGTGCAGCATTAATCGCTCTTACTACATTAAAATTCCATGTTGAAAAACATAAATCTGAAGCAAAATACGATGCAGTTCAATATATGAAAGACAACGCATAGTATAAATACAAATATAATAAAAGAGCTATCCGGTATTTTGGATAGCTCTTTTATTTTTTTAAACTTTTTTAATTTATTATTTATTTATAAAGAGTGATTTTACTCTTTCTGTACAGGCTTCAGGGCTATGTTGCCATTCTCTATAAGAGATACGCTCAATTTTAACGCCTGAGCGCTCAAGTATTGTTTGCTTTTTAATTTGAGTAATGTACATTTTTTTATTATCTTCAACCCCGTCGCACTCAACTACTATTGCATTATTCATAGGGTCTTTAACAACCAAATCACAACTCAATCCTGCAATTTCCATGCCTGCAGTAACGTCAAAACCTTCCTGTCTAAGGACATCTGCAACAGTTTCTTCAAAAGAATTCTTATAGATATTAATATCAATTTTCTCATCAAGATTTTGAACTTGACTGTTTCTTGCAATATAGGCTTGAACGTACTCGATATAATCCCTCAAAAGTCCTGGCGGTAGTGCTTTAGGATCTCTTGAAAGGAACGAAATTGTCTTTTTGCGAGCTCTCGTTACTGCAACATTAAATAGATTTGGCTTTTGAAGGAACGTCAAACTTTGAGTAAAACTGTTATCTGCAACAGCCCAAGAAAGAATCATAATATCTCTTTCATCCCCTTGGAAAGTGTGGGCAGTACCCACTTCAATCTTATGCTTTCTAACAACGGCATCCGAGAAAACCTGAGCCATTGCTTTTTTAATAAGTTCAACTTGACCTCTGAAAGGAGAAATAATACCTATTGAAACAGGTTCAATTTTTTTGTCTTTTGAACGAGTTTTATCATCTTCAATTATAATTTCGTGAACTTTTTTAATGATAGCTTCAGTTTCAGGCATATTTCTTGTTGTATCTGAATCCACCTTGCCGTCTTTTACAATTTCAAGCTCAAGAATACTATTTTGAGTAAAACTCTTGCTCATAATACGCATTCTTCCGCCGTAGAATTCCTTATTACTAAATTCAATAATAGGAGGTAAGCTCCTGAAATGTTCGTCTAAAAGAACAGGATTCATAGAGTAATAGTTTGCAAGATCAAACATCGAATTTGTCCTAAAACGCCACATTAACTGGTACTTATCAGGTATTTCATATTGGCTTAAGAAAGATTGCTCCTTTGCTTTTTCTAAGAAAGAAAGATGAGGAAGCTGCTTATCATCACCAACAATAACAGCCTTTTTAGCCCTATAAAGGATAGGAAAACAGCTTGCAATATCGCATTGTGATGCTTCATCAATAATTGCAACATCAAAAAGACCCGGCTTCATAGGAAGTGAACCTGAAACAGCATAAGTTGTAGCACACCAGCAAGGGAATGCTTCTAATAGAGGCTTAAAATCCTCATCTTCAAGAAGTCTGTTTTGAAGGTTTCTTTTTCTCTCAACAAGCGCCCTTGTATGTACAATAAGTCTTTGACGTTTTATCTGGTCGCGTAAAAGTCCTTTTAAAGACTCCCTGCGTTTTCCTCTTAGAATCTCAATAGCGAGCGTTTTTTGCTTTTTCTTTAAGAGTTTTATTTGCCCTAAAAGTTGGTGTATATTTCCTATTTTAAATATTTTAGATTCTATTAATCTCGCTTGAGCCGCTAAATCACTAAGTTTTAGCTCTTGTCTAATTTTATCCAAAGACAAATAATCTGCAATAAAGTCTTTAACTTTTAGTATTTTTTTAACTTTGCCCGAGTTAATCGCGTTTGAAATATTTGAGAAAAATCCTGATTTTTCAAGATTATTTTCTAACTTTTGAACAGCAGAATTAAGTTCTGAAATTTCATCAAGTTTAAGTTTCCTTGTGATATAGTCATTAGAGCCGATCTGTTTTTCTGCTTCTTCTTTTTGTGACATAACTTTTTGCCACTCTTCTTCAAGAGCAAGTATATTTTCGCACTTGCTTTCAAGTTCTTTTATTGAGTTTAAAAGATTATGCATATCTTTAACATCAACAAGGACAGCATTTTCATACCCGGTATCTAAATCAACTTTATTTGACAAAAGATCTTGAAGGTCAAAAGACAATTGTTTTTGATAGTTTACCCTTCCTGCTCTTAGCGCAAGATAAGGCGCACCAAGTTCATTTAGTCTATCAGCAACAACATCTGTAGCTTTGTCCATTCTTGAAGCAACAAGGACTGTCTTCCCGTTTGCAATCAAATGTGCAACAAGATTTACGATTGTTTGGGATTTACCTGTTCCAGGAGGTCCATAGACTGCAATAAGAGGATTTTCTTCAATCTTTTTTATTACATCTTCTTGAGAATCACTCAAAGACAAAGGAGTAACAGCTGCAAAATCTTTCAGCTCTTTTTCTTTTCTGTTTTTTTCAACAGACATTTTTCCTTTGCCGATTAAATATTCTTCATTTATCACATTCAAAACAGTTTCTCTGAAAAGCCCTGAAGGTTTTTCAGAAATTTGAGTAAGCTCATGTAAGACGCCCGCTGTAACATCAGGTCTTTTGGTAAGAATAATCGCGCTCTGGTTTGTTATTGTAACCTTATCGATTTTAACCTTTGTTTTAGGTTTTTCATCTTCTACAACATCTTCAAAATTGTCATAATTAATTGTTTCACCTTCAGCAGAATAAAACTTTTCAGCTACCTTTGAACCTGCAGCAACAAGATTATCTTCATCTGCATCTTCTTCATGGTTAAGTTTTATATCAACATCAGGGATAATTGATTTTAGTGTCGTTAAAAATATCTGAAGCCCTTCTTCTGTAAGAGGAAGCTCTGGAACCACTTCTAAAAGCCCATCCAGCATATGTTCCATCTCATCTTCATCATCATTTTTATTCATAAGAGCGGTAAGCGCTCCAGTATTTAAGGATAAAACTTCATCTTGCAAAGAGCAGACAATATTTAACCCGTCACGCTCAAGCCTGCATGGCATATATAAAAGCGGGGTCAAAAACTCGTTGTTTTTCTTTGACTTATTGCTTTTTCCGACTAAAAACAGATAGCCGTATATCAAATATTTATCTTTTTGGCTCATCTCTGTCTGAATCATAAGCTCTGTAAGATAGCTATTCGCTCCATCAAGTCTTAACGGCTCATTAAATCTTGCGAAAAGTCTTTCGTTTGCAAGCACTGAAACCGCTCCCGTTTCAGCATTTTGGGTATTTTCTTGCGGGAGCAAATTACTATTTAAAAATATCCATTTATTATCTTTATCCTGTTTTAAGTTTCTAAAAGTAGAACTTTTAACCTCTTCACGCACGCAGTCATGCAGATAAAGACTAAGCCTCTTTATAAAACTGTTATGAAATGCCGAATTCAGCATTTTCGTAGCTTCTTGGAGCATAAAATCACCTTTTACTGTAAATCCTCAAACCTCGCCTTAAATGAAAAATCACTATTTTCGCAAAGTTAGTCCATTCATTATATCATTTTTTTCTTAAATCGACAAAGACTTTATCAATGATTTCAAGGTTTTTAAGTCAAAAGAGAAAATTATTTTTTTAATAATAAGGTTTATATTTGCCCCGTTTAATATTTTTGATAAATGACGATAATTTTGCAAAACAAACTTAAGCATTTCGCTTCTAATAAGTATATTATTTCTAATATATGCCTTTTGAGTCTCTGGCTTGAGGTATCTTACTGAACCCATAACCTTATTTGCAAGAGAGTAATTGGCGCCATGCTTTCTATAGGCATATAAAGGCTTATAGATAACGGCGCTTGAACCTATTAAATGCAAAAATGAGAATATAAATTTATCCGCAGTAATTTTAATCTTCTCAGGATTTTTTAGATTTAAAAGCAATTTGCAAGCGCTTGTTCTCATCATAGCAGAGCTGGTTGGAGCCCAATGCCAGCTGGCAAATGAGTATTTCTCATTTGATAAAACTTCAACATCATACTTTGAACTTGCACGCTCTTTTAAAAACTTCGAAACCGGTAAGCCTTCTGCCTCACAAGAAAGTTTTATATTACACACATTAAGATTTGGAGCATCAACAGATGAGCAGCAATGCACGACATTTTCGCCGTCAATATCGATGTGTTGCGAGCTTGTCAATGCAACTGATGCTTTTAAGTGTGTCTCAATATGAGTTACAGCGTAATCTTCAAATAAAATATCATCCCCGTCAATCTGACAAACAAACTCGCCATCAGCGGATTTTAAGCCTTCAAGAAAAGATGCCAGTTGCCCTTTATTCTTTCTGTTACTGATAAATTTTACATCAAGCCCTTCATTCATCATCATAAAATTATTAATTTTTAAATTAGTTTTATCTCTGGAATAATCATCTACAATGATAATTTCGAAATTTTTATAGGTTTGTTTTTTAATACTTTCCAAGCAGTCTTCAATATATTTCTCAAAATTGTGAGAAACAACAATAAAAGAAATTTTAGGTTCTTTTAATAGATTTTCCATAGAGGCTATTTCCTTTTGCACAAAACATAAATAGGGTTATATGTTAAAAATAGCCCGTTTTTATCTTTGTATGATTTTTTGTATTCTTTTTCAAACTTTTTCATAGCAACGTAAGTTATAGGTTTATGCGGAACCCCATTCACGCCTGTTGTTTTGAGATGCCTTATAAGTTCTCTGAAATTTTTAAAATAAACTTTTTCTTTAGATTCTTTAATAGCGGCTATTTCAAACTTTTCACTCAAAACTTTTTTCAGCTCTTCAGCATTCATATACTCAAGACTTATATCTGTAATATTGCTGAGTTCTTTAAAATTTTCCTGCCCAAATGTGGAAAATAACAAATAACCGTTTTTTTCAATAACAGAAGATATTTTCTTTATGAAAAACGGAAAATCTACAATCCACTGGAAAGAAGCGTTAGATGCAACTAGCGAAAATTTATCGGGCAAGATAAGCTCCTCAATATCACCCTCTATAAAGATGGATTCAGGCGCAATTTCGCTCAAATATTCATCGCATTCAGCTACAATATCGTTTGCAAAAAACTCTTTTATATCAAGTTTTTCGAAAAGCAACTTCGTTAAAACACCTGTTCCCATACCTATTTCAAGCACTCTGTCAAAAGTTTTTGACGGCAATAACTCTATTAGTTTTGAGGCCATATCTTTTTGCACAAAAGCGTTTGCTTCATATGTTTCAAGACTTTTTTTAAAGCTGTTTTTAACAAGTTTTTTGTCAATCATAAATCCAACATTTCATTAAAACTTTTAAATTTGTAAAACAGAAAATGACCTGCTTCTATTTCAAATTTTAGCATATTTTTCCAGAAATTATGTTGCGACTTTTCAGGAAAAATTTTATCTCCCTTAGAAATATAGACTTTATCTGGCTGTAGAGTCTTATTTTTATACGTTATGGCCAAATCTTTTATATTCAAAAGTTCTTTTTTAAGGTTTTGAATATTGCGATGAGGCAAATTTTCCAAGAAGTATTCATAGTCAAGATTATTATCAAACATCTTTGAATAAAATTTTAAAAGACTCTCTTCTGAAAGATTTAAAAGTGTTAAATCGAAAATTTTAGGATTTATGCCAAAATCCTTATCTACCGGATTAAAAGTTCCATTAACGCAGACTTTTTTCTCAAAATCAGAAAATTTTTCAGATAAAAGCCCAAGAATAAAAACACCGTATGAAAAAGCAAGCACTGATTTCTTCTTGTATTTTGAAAAATCAAACTCAAATGCTAAATCAGAATAATCATACAAATAAAGATAATCTGAATCTTTTGTTTCCATTATACGAAAAGGTTTTTCATCAAGCGCAAACCCAGCTAAAATAACAAGTATTTGAGAGCTATTGTTATCAACGAAAAACTTTTTCACAATATTAGCCTTTCAGCGCAGTATCTATTTTACAGCCTTTTGAATTCTGTAAAGAACTTTGTCTTTTTCAAGAATTTCAATAGTTGCAGCCATATCAGCGCCGTGAGTTTTACCTGTTAATGCCGCCCTTAATGCCCACATTGTTTCTTTTGGTTTTATACCTTGCTCTTTAAACATTGTACGCAAGTTAGCTAAATCTTCGTGGAGTTTTTCAGAATCATCGTAATGCCATTCTTTAGCAGCTTCTTGAGCATATTTTAAAACTTTTTGAGAAGTTTCTGTATCAAGAACGGTTTCTTGAACTTCAGATTCTATCTCAACGTCATTTCCAAAGAAATAATTAACATCTTTTGTAATATCAGATAAAAGAGTAATCGGCTCACGAGTAACCATAATCATCTTTTCAAGATTTTCTTCTGAAAGCTCTGATAAATCATAACAAGAAAGGAACGGTTTTATAAGCTCTGTTAGCTTTTTAATATCCATTTTATTAATGTACTGGCCGTTCATCCAGTTAAGTTTATCATATTCAAAAATCGAATTTGAAGAAGAAACTTCGTTAATTCTAAAATCAGCCGCAATCTCATCAACTGTCTTTATTTCCTCCCCATCAGAAGGTGCCCAGCCTAAAAGAGCAATAAAATTAATCAAAGCCTCTGTCAAATAACCTTTCTCAACAAAATCAGAAACAGCAGTTGCGCCGTGTCTTTTTGAAAGTTTACTTCTATCAGGCGCTAATATCATACCCAAATGACCGAATTGAGGAACTTCCTCGCCTAGCGCTTCATATATCAAAATTTGTTTAAATGTATTAGAAATGTGATCTTCACCTCTTATAATATGAGAGATTTTCATAAGTAAATCATCTATTACAACCGCAAAATTGTATGTTGGAGTACCGTTTGATTTCATAATTACAAAATCGCCAATCAACGATGTATCTTGATGAAGATGCTTTTTAACCATATCTTCAAAAGCTAAATCTGAAGTATCGTGGAATGCTTTTTGTGTTTTATTTACAGCAAATCTGATTGCAGGTTTTCTGCCTTCTTTTCTTAAATTTTCTTTTTCTTCTTCAGTTAAATTTTCGCATTTTTTAGAATATACATAAGCCTGTTTGTTATTTTGAGCTGCTTCTTTTTCTGCTTCTAATTCTTCAGGAGTACAGAAACACTCATAAGCAAAACCTTTATCTAAAAGCATTTGAGCATATTTTGGATAAATATCAAATCTTTCTGATTGAGTATATGGACCGAATTCACCTCCAACATCTGGGCCTTCATCCCAATTGAGCCCAAGAGCTTTCAAGCTGTCAAAAATATTATCAATATATTCTTGACTTGTTCTTTCAGCATCTGTATCTTCAATTCTTAAAATGAATTTTCCACCCATTTTCTTTGCGAAAAGAAAATTAAAAAGTGCTGTTCTAGCTGTCCCTACGTGCAAATTGCCACTGGGAGAAGGGGCTATTCTTACTCTTATATTATCCATAATGTCTCCAATAAAAATGTTCCACTTAATTACATTTTATAGCAAACATAAATAGTGGAACATCTTAGAAAATATTAAAATATAAAATATTTGATTTTATTTTGCGAAATAATCAAATTTTCTAGTAACTTCACCGGCTATACGGAAAGTTGCAACAATATACTTTTGAACCTTTTTACTAAAATCAGCAATTGTAGCAGTAGAATCAACTCCAATACTTTTATTTATTGAATTGAAACCTGTTATTCCCTTCGGGGTTATTACATGTGTGGCTTTATTAAAACAACCGGGATTTAAACGCTCTAGTGAGATAGAAGATACATCTCTGCGAGGTTGAACAACTGTACCTAATTCCCTACTTGCGCCTGTATATGCGGTATTGATTGCATCTGAAAAGTCATATGATGTTGCTCTGTTTATTCTTTGGCTTGCCTGATTTTTCGACAAATAACCAAAACTTACATTGAACATTTCATAATTCTCCTTTTATTACAAGATTTTTAAGTAACATCAAGAACATAAATTGCCTTTTTGTAAATTTTTCCCGTATTATTTTTAACATTTGCAAATAAATCTTGAAGTGTTATTATCGTTGCAATAGAATGAATTTACAAAGTATCTAAATTATTAAAAGACTTACCCACCAATAAGTCAAACAAAATAGTCAAATAAATTAAAAGAAAAAAG
>JAEZIX010000024.1 GCA_023415935.1 Cyanobacteria bacterium OH_CDB_20
GGCGTAGATTGCTCTTTAAGATATTTGTAGTTAAAATTGCAAACAGTCATAAAATCTTTCGTAAAAAACGTCTATTATTAGAACACAAATCCTTCTAAATGCTCAACGCAGAACAGTTCTAACCTCTAGTTAACTGTATCATACTTTTATTATACACAAAACTTTTAAAATAACAACACCTTATACCATTTTCTGTACTATTTGAATTATGTAATTGCTCCAGAGAACCATCATCAATGAAACAAAAAGCATGCTAGGCCCGAAAGGCAAGTAATTAAACTCGTTCTTCTTTTTAACTGCTTTTAAAAGTTTTACGCAAGAAAATATGCCAGATGCAACTATAACCGCAACAAACGCATATTCTGAGTATTTTGACAGAAGATGTTTGAATAAAAGCAGTTTATATGAAAAAGTTGATACAATAAAAATTAAAAACGATACAACAAAAGATTTTTCGCCCTCTTTCCAAATATTAGATAAAAAATTAGGAAGAATGCACACGACTTGCAAGACAATGCTTAGAACAAGTATTATTATAAACAATTTTACGCCAAACAAAGCACCAATCCCTGCTGCAATATATGTATCACCCTCGCCAAAAGCTCTTCTTTTGACAAACAAATATCCCAACCTTGCAAGAATTTCCATAATCAACGCGCCTGCAATAAGACCAAAAATACCTTCGACAGTAGCATTTGTTAAAACCCTATAAATCATTGCAATTACAATAAACGAAATTGTATGTACGTCAAAGACTACCTTTTCTTTTATGTCTGTAGTTGCAATAACGATGCCCAAAGAAGCAAGAATTAATAACAATAAAGTAGATACTGAAAGACCAAATTTGAAGAATATCAAAAACCAAATCAAGCCTGTAGCAAATTCTACAATTGGATATTGAATGCTAATTTTTGTCTTACAATTTCTGCACTGACCTTTTAATATTAAATAAGAAAGCAAAGGAATATTATCGTACCATTTTATTTTTTCCTTGCAATTAGGGCATTTTGAAGGGGGAAGAACTATTGATTCTCCAGAAAAAGCCCTCAAAATTACTACGTTTAAAAAACTGCCAATGCAAAGTCCAAAGACAAATACAAAAAAACTATATATCAATACCTGCAACATTTAATTTATTCTCTCTTACTTTTTTTATTTTCTGAATCCGAAATAATTTCGAAAAGCAGACTCAGTGCTTTCTTAATTCTTCTTGAAACCTGCATTTGTGAAATCCCAAGCTCTTGAGCAATCTGAGTTTGACTCATATCTTCAAAATAATTCAATCTTATTACTTCCTGAAGTTTTTCATCGAGATTTTTCATAGCTTCAGAAATAAGTATTTTATTTTCTTTAAATGATTCTAGATTATGATAGCTATCATCTGCGATTTTCTCGCCCAATGATTGGCTCTCATCGCCTGATGAAACCATTTGATCCAAAGAAACTGTTGTTCTTCTTCTTTCAACATCGATAACTTCTTTTATCTTGCTTACGGATGTCTCAAGTTCAGCTGCAAGTTCAAACTCTGAAGGAATATTTCCTTCTTGATCCTTTAGCTTTTCTATGAGCTGATTTACACGATAAGCAAGTTCATGTATTTCACGAGGAGCCTTTATCATAGATGCTTTATCTCGCAAATAATGCCTTATTTCACCCGTTATAAGATAAGTCGCATATGTTTTAAAATTCTCGCTTACTTCAGGATTATAGAGTTTTATCGCCTTAATAAGTCCCAAACTGCCAACTTGAATAATATCTTCAACAGGGTCGGTATTACGTCTTGCAAGGCCTCTTGCAATTTTATTCACTAAAGGCATAGACGCCATCGCAATAAGGTTCTGAAGTTGAGCCTTTTGCTTTTCATCCTCTGTTAATTTATAAGCGTATAGCCATTCTCTTATTTCTTGAAAATTGATATCATTAGCTACCAATGAATTTTTCCTCTTCTCAGTCTTAGATGATTATATCATAGGTAGTGTTTTCTTCAAAGGTATAAAAACACTATTTATTTAATTTAAATATATGCGGCAGAAGTTCATTTATGCAATATGAAACAGGTTTGCCGTCCTCGCCTTCTAAAATTACTTTAGTATGCTGTCCATCTTCAAACTCGTATATCCATTGCCTGCAGGCCCCGCATGGCCAGCACAACTTGGAATCAGGTGAATATATTGCAATTTTAACAGGTTTTGTTTTTTCGCCAGCACTTATGGCATTAGAGATTGCATTTCGCTCAGCGCAAAGAGTAAGCCCATAGCTTGCATTTTCAACATTACATCCTAGGTAATAATTACCGCTTTCATAAAGAATACAAGCACCTACATGAAATTTTGAATAAGGAACATAAGCATTCTCCGCTACTTTCTTCGCCAAATCCAGAAGCTTTTTTTCGCTTTGCATAACGTTTAACCTATTTGTCTGTCAAATAAATATAACGGGAAAACATAACAAATACTTAGCTCTATTTGCAAAAAATCGTTTAAATATAGGATAAAAACTTACCCCCGATAAAAGATAATAACTTTATGATTTAGACTTTGGGGATTTTATGTTCTTCTTTAAGAAAAAAATTGTCTTTCTACTCTTTATAGTGAGTTTTATATTTCAATCAATGCCGTCCTTTTCAAAAGAGATAGTAGCGGTCGTGAGCGACAATTTATCCCCGGTTCAGACAAATTACATGATTTACCCTGAACTTTCAAATCTTCTTTGCCAAGATGTTGCCAATATTATAAATTTGAATAACAGAATAAGTGCCCTTCCTGTTGCAAATTCAATCGACAACGCAACGAAATCAAATGTTAAAAAAGATATTTTGACATTTATGAAGGAATATAAATATACGTATGTAGTAAATTACAGAATATTAAGAAAAATCTCAGAAACACTGGAAGCAGACTATATATTGCTTATAACAAGCGGCATAGACCCTGAAACAAACTTCTTAAAGCCTACGTTCTGGAATCAAATCCCTATTGCAGGTGAAAACTCTGTAAATCCAAGCTATAGAATTGTAACCCACATTGCGCTTATTCACCCTGAAAAAGAACTTATACTAGTTAATTCCAATTTTGATTCAAGGCTAAAAAGTGACTATCTTGATTTATCTGTTCCTACATTTGCGCCAACTTATGCACAACTAAACAGAGTTCATAAATATGCACTTAAACTTTCACCTGAAATAGCATATCAGGTTGAAAGCACTATTGTTCCTGACCTTGTTCCAAAAAAGAAAACATATGTTGAAGTTGCATATGAAAATGCTAAATCAAATATTAAAAAAGTATTCCCAATTCCTGAAAAAGATGATTCTATACAAGATTCAGACAGAAAACTTTTCTCAAATCCTTTCACAGACAAGCTTCAAAAACCTGAAAAGTTCCAACCTGACTTTAATATCAATATAAACGAAGATTTATAGTTTTTGTTTACATTAATTAAACTATTTACCCATAATCTTCTTAGTTATATTATGATATAAGTAAGGGACTTTTTGAAATCACCTTTGGAGGGAAATTTGACCGAAAAACTTAAAATAAAAGGTGGAATACCGCTTAAAGGCGAAGTTTCCATAAGTGGAGCCAAGAATGCTGTTCTGAAGCTTATGGCAGCTGCGTTATTATGTAAAGGGGAGAGTAAGATTTACAATGTCCCTGAACTTACCGATGTAACAATCATGCTCGATGTAATAGGGCAACTGGGAGCAAAAACCAGTTATGACAAAGTTTCAAAATCGGTCACAATTGATGCTACTGACATTACCAATATAACTGCAAAATACGAACTGGTAAGCCAAATGAGAGCATCTTTTATTGTATTGGGCGCTCTTGTTGGAAGATGTAAAGAAGCAATTGTTGCACTTCCTGGCGGATGCGCAATCGGCGAAAGAAGAGTCGACTTTCACATAAAAGGATTAGAAGCATTAGGCGCAAATATCAAAATAGAAAATGGATACGTCCATGCCAAAGCCTCAAAACTTGTCGGTACAGATATTTATCTTGATATTCCATCTGTTGGTGCAACTGAAAACCTTATGCTTGCAGCAGTTCTAGCTCAAGGAGCTACAAGAATACAAAACGCAGCTCAAGAACCAGAAATCATTGACCTTGCTAACTTCTTAAACACAATGGGTGCAGATGTCTCCGGCGCAGGTACATCAGAGATTCTTATCAACGGTGTAAATATATCAGATTTAAAACCAATTGAATATACAACTATTCCAGACAGAATTGAAGCGGGAACTTATATGGCAGCAATTATTGCTACCAGAGGTAAAGGGATAATAAAAAATGTATTTCCTAACCATTTAACTTTCTTTAACTCTAAACTGGTTGAAATGGGTGCAAGCGTTAAATTAATCGCTCCAACAGCCATCGAAGTAAGCTGTAAACAAAAACTTAACGCAATAAATATTGTCACGCAGCCTTATCCTGGTTTTCCTACAGACCTTCAGGCACTAGCAATGGCAATGTTATCAACTGCTAACGGGGTTAGTATCGTTACAGAAAGCCTTTATGAAAACAGATTTATGCAAGTTCCAGAACTCAGTAAAATGGGCGCTGACATTCATCAAGAACGTAACCATGCCCTAATTAAAGGTGTAAAAAAACTTACAGGCGCAAACCTTAAAGCAAGCGATTTAAGAGCAGGCGCTTCTCTTGTTATTGCAGCTCTTATGGCTGACGGATATAGCTATATTGAAAATCTAAAACACATCGACAGAGGTTATGAACTTTTAGAAGAAAAACTAACCTCCCTTGGTGCTAACATTACAAGATACAATGATAACAACGATTTACTCAATAATAACTTTAAAGGAAGTATGGATGAGTCACAAGTATAAACGTTGGTATGATCATGACCCTGTTTTAATTGAAGTAATTGATATTCTA
>JAEZIX010000016.1 GCA_023415935.1 Cyanobacteria bacterium OH_CDB_20
GTTTACGAGTGAGAGTGGAATATGTATGAAAATATAATACAAAATTATATAAGACTTCGTATATTAACCACTTGTATATTAATTTATATTTGCTAGGATTAATAAAGTAGTACACAAGGGGATAGAGTCTTTTTATGATTTTATTTTTAATTTCTGTTTTGCTTGTATTTGTATCCTCGTATCTCCTGTCATCAGTGCTTTTTAAAAAGAGCAGTGATTTTGAAAAGCATAATGAACTGGGTTTTTTATATTTAGTTTTGATTTCATTTGCTCAAGTTGTTCTCACTTTTGAAATTCTTTCGCTTTTTAAAGCTATTTCAATTTTGGGTGTTTTTGCTCTGAACTTTTTATTTCTTATTATTTCTTTTATTTTTTGGAAAAGAAGCGGGAAGTTTCTTTATAAACCACAGGTCTTACCGGTTTTTAAAGAGATAAAAGAAGTATTATTAAAAGATAAGTTGTTGCTTGTAATGTCTATAGGGCTAATCTTTTTTATTTTTACAGCACTTTATTTGAGCGTTATGTCTCCGGTTAATTTATATGATTCTCTTGCTTATAGAGTCCCAAGGGCAATATTCTGGGTTGTTAACGGTTCATTAAGTCACTTTGATATACCTGACGCAAGAATGCTTGTTATGCCTATAAATTCAGAGATTTTATATGCTTGGATTCTGCTTTTTATGAAGTCTGATTGGTACTTAGGCTTATTTTCTTTTCTTTCTTACATTGTATCTGCTGTTGCTCTTTATAATTTTACAAAAGAGTTTGAATTTCCTCTTGAAAAAAGGATTTGGGCGATTGTTATTTTTTCATCCCTTGCTTCTATTGTGATTGAGGCTTCAAGCACCGAGATTGATTTATTGTTGGGTGCACTTATTTTTGTTTCTATGTATTTATTTTTGCTTGCGGCAAAGAAAAATTGTCCTGTTATCCTTTATTTTTCAGCTCTTTCATACGCTCTTGCAATCGGGACAAAAACCCCTGCGATTATGGTGATACCTTCATTTATATTATATGGGGCTGCAATTTTATATATTTATAATCGAGAAAATATAAAATCAATAACAGGCAAATTTATATTGTTTTTAGTTATCAACTTTGTTTTATTTGCTTCTTACAACTATATTTTGAACCTTATTCACTTCGGGAATCCTATGGGGCCTGCCTCTGTACTTGCATATCATTCATTTTATGGTGGTTTTAAGGGATTTATCGGCAATATAATCAGGCATCTATTTTTACTAATTGATTTTTCGGGTTTCGAATATGCTAAATTAATCGGTAAACACATTGTTGATTTTGAGTATGGACTCCTTGATAAACTCCATATTGCAAAAGACTACGGAGTTATTTTAAGTTCTGATAATACAGTAAACCAAGAACTTTACGACTCTTGCGTGGGTCTTGGAGTGCTTGGTATTTTGCTTTTTGTTCCTTCTCTTGTTCTTGCTTTTATCAGGTATTTTAAAGAACCTAAAAATACAGTTAACATAATATTTGCAATCCTAGCAGGCATGTTTTTTCTTAATATTATAGTTTTATCTTTGACGGTTGGTTTTATGGTTTATAGCGTTAGATTTATAACGGTATTTGCCATTTTAGCTTCGCCTTTGCTTGCTTTTACTTATATCAAAAGCAGCAAAAACATTTTCAAGTGGGTTGTTGCATTTTATGTTTTGTCTTATTTTCTTGTTATATCAACTAATATAGGGGTTAGGCCGTTTTTCTTTCTTGTAAGAGGTATAAAATCACCATCTGAGATGTCTTTTATAAGAGGAGTTTTGCAAGATTCTAAAATAGACACTTATCCTAACTTGACCCAGGATGCAGTTGCTAGAAATATAATATTATCTGACCCTCAAATAAAGAATGTAGCAGTCATTGTGCACACAACTTTTAAGAATTATCTTATTAAAGCGATGGAATTTCAGGGCGTAAAAGTCGATTATATCTTGCTTGAAGACTATGATAAATGTGATATTTCAAAGTATGACGCTATTATCACAAATAAAACTTTCCAAGACAGTGATTATATGAAATATTTTCCGCAAAGATTAAAAGAATATGATTTTAAAAACAACACTTTTTACTTAAAAAAGTGGAGAAAATCATTTTGTTCTTACACAGATAGAGATGGTAAAATCATAACCGACAAGGATTATAGACAAAGTACTTTTGTTGTTTGCAGCATTCCTGTTAGAGATTTTTATATACACGGGTTTAAAAAGATTGCTGAGATTGGACTAGCAGGAGACGATACCCCTACAAGAAGAAAAACAGTAGTTATATACAAAAATAAAAGGTTGATGCCAAAATGATGCTTATTTGTTTTATATTTTCATTTTTAATGTTATTTGTTTCGTCATATTTTTTGACGTCTGTTTGTTGCGTAAAACCAAACCAAAAGGATTCTTTTTCTGGCGTTTTATATTTTGTTTTGATTGTTTTTGCTCAGATTGTTTTAACTTTTGAGATACTTTCTATATTTAACTCCATAATGCCATTAGGTGTTTTGGTTGTTAATTTTATGGTTTTAGTTGCTTCATATTTTGTATGGCAAAAGTTTAAAAAACCTTTGTTTGTGCCAGATTTTATTGATACAAAAGATGATATTTTAAATGTAATCAAAACTGATAGATGGCTTATGATAGCTACAATAGGGCTTTTATGCTTTGTTGCAATAAGTTTGTTTATGGTCGTTATAATGCCTGTAAACTCTTATGATGCACTTGCTTATCACCTTGCAAGAGTCCCCTTTTGGGTAGCTAATCACAATCTTAATCATTTTGTATATTCTGATGTAAGAGCAAATGTTATGCCAATTAACTCTGAGCTTTTATACACATACATATTTGTGTTTTTTAAATCTGACATAATGCTTACTATATTTTCTTTTATATCTTATATTGTTTCTATTTTTGTAATTTTTGCGTTTTTAAAAGAGCTTGAAATACCAACTAATAAAATATTATGGGCAGTTATTATATTTTCTTCTTTTGCTTCAATTGTCCTTGAAACATCAGGAACAGAAACCGATATAATGATCGGCGCATTATCTTTGGTTATGATGTATTTGTTCTTAAAAGGTGTTAAAGACGATAACAAAACGGAAATATATTTTGCTTCACTTGCGTACGTGCTTGCTGTTGGTACCAAGACGCCTGCAATTATGGCTTTTCCTTCAATCTTAGTTTATTTAGGAGTAATGTCTTACCTTTATAAAGGCAAAAGATGGACCGAGCCTCTTACGTATTTTCTAAAATATTTTATATTTAACTTTATTTTCTTTGCTTCATTCTATTATGTTTTAAATTTTATAGATTTTAATCATCCTTTAGGAACAGAAAACGTTTTGCAAGAGCACAAACTTCAAGGCGGTTTTCTTGCTGCTTTTGCTAATTTTATAAGATACGTATTTGCATTATTTGATTTTACAGGGTTCAGTTATTCAGAATACCTTACAGGAACAATTGTTGGTATTCAGCACGGAATCTTTGACTTTTTTGGATTGCCGTATGATTTGGGTGTTTTGTTTAAACCAGAGTATGAAGTTAATAACTCGATAATGGAAGTTTACTCAGGGCTTGGCATCCTGGGATTTCTGGTTTTTGTACCTTCTTTATTCCTCTCAATTTTCAATGTATTTAAAGAAAAATTTTCGATAAATTCAAAGGTGTTCTTGACTTTAACTGTAATGTTTTTAGTCAATATTATCATACTCTCTTTTTCACTTGGCTATATGCCTTTTAGCATAAGGTTTGTATCTTATTTTGCAATGATGTCGTCACCCTTACTCTGCCTTACATACATAAAATCTAACAAAAATATTTTCAAATGGATTGTTATGTTTTACGTACTTTCTTATTTCCTTGTTATCTCTACTCACATTGAGGCAAGACCCCTATTTTTAAGGATGAAAACGCTTAAAGAAAGCAAGAATTTGAGTACTTTCAGGGACAAGTTGCAATGTTCTGAAACATTTTACATAAGTGAACCAATGCTCGAATGTCAGGTAAGAGAATATATTAAGACAAGGCCAAAAACTTATAAAACAGCCGTATTTTCTAAAATGATATTTAGAGGCTATATTCTAAAATGCCTTGAATTCAAAGGTTATAAGATTGATTTTCTTGTTTTTGAAGACTATGATAAAGTCGATCTTTCAAAATATGATTTGATTGTTGTAAACAAGTCATATCAGCTTTTTGACTATATCAGAAAATACAAAGAGCGTGTTAAAAACATCATAAAAACTCCTGCAGGGATTCAGCTAACACAAAAACATTCTGCTGAGTGCTTTTATCTTGATAATAAATCAGACTTCCTATACAACGGTTCAACAAATCTTCCTGCAAAGGGTGTTTGCTATGTTCCATACAAAGACTTTAATAAAAATGGATTTGAACTTGTGAAAGAATTTAATATAGACTACGGTCCTTTTGCAAAGAGTCCCGATAATCCAATACAAATCTTTGAAAAAAAACCTTTATAGCGTATAATTAAGCCTATGAACAAGAAAGTAATAGCGCAAAACAGAAAAGCTTTTCACGAGTATCATATTTTTGACAAATTTGATGCTGGTATTGTG
This sequence comes from Cyanobacteria bacterium OH_CDB_20, assembly GCA_023415935.1. Taxonomy (GTDB): domain Bacteria; phylum Cyanobacteriota; class Vampirovibrionia; order Gastranaerophilales; family Gastranaerophilaceae; genus JAEZIX01. The sequence goes on from JAEZIX010000016.1 coordinate 4,589, forward strand.
CTGACCGGAACTGAGATTAAATCTATAAGAAAAAGCGCTGTTAATTTAAAAGACAGCTTTGCAAAGATTGAAGATGGTGAAGTATATCTTTATGCCTGTCATATAAGCCCTTACGAACAAGGAAATCGCTACAATGTAAAACCTGACAGGGTTAGAAAACTTTTGCTTAATAAAAAAGAAATCTTAAAAATGCTCGGCAAAATAAAAAAAGAAGGTTATGCAATTATCCCAATTCAGCTTTATATAAAAGATGGTTGGGCAAAGGTTGAAATAGCTCTTGCAAAAGGTAAAAAACTCTATGATAAAAGAGATGACATTGCTAAAAAATCTCAAAACAGAGATATTCAAAGAGCAATGAAAATCCGTTAAGCTGGCTCTATTCTATGGTTTTGCCGTCAAATAATTGTAAAACCATTCTTTCTTGGTCAGATTTGTTAATGTGAGAATAATCAACGCTTGTGGTTTTCTTTGCAAGCTGTTCAAGGTATTCATCCTCTTCTTCTTTAGGCGTGTCTTTTGTGGTTGTTTCAACTGGGTTTGTAACAGCTGACGATGGTTTTGATTTTGATGCAGTTGCTACATTTCCTTGAAGATGAATTTCGATATTTATATCATTGACGTTGTAATAAGTCATCGCAGCTTGTTTTAAAGGCTTTTGTTTTATATCGTCTTTTGCCTGTTTTACAAAAATATCTTTTGCAAAAGTGATTACAATCTTATCTTTTGAAAGTTCGACCGGTTTTGCAAGACTTTGGAAGAATATTTTAGACGGCATACTTTCTATGTATTGAACAAGCGCTTTCCATTCTGAGTTTATATCATTAGCGGAGTGGTTTTGAACTGTTTCAGTTTCTATTTCAGGCTCTTTAACATTTACTTCTTCTGCTTTTTGAGGAAGCGTTTTTTCTTGCTGTTTTATTTCAACAGGTTTTTGTGCAGATATTTCAGTGTTTACAGGCTTTACCGCTTGCTTAACTTGCACAACAGAAGGTTTTATATTGCCTGAAGCAAGTTTTTCTTCAAGCATATCAACCCTTTTAGTAAGTTCTGAAATCTTATAGTAAGAAACATTGCTGACAATGTCGATAAGGCAAAGTTCAAGCCACAAGTACTTGTCCGTTGTTTCTTTTATTTGAGTTGCGTAGTAAGATAATTTATCAATGAGCGCAATTACTTGCTCTTGCTCAAATTTTTCTGTCTGAGTCTTTATTTTATCAAAGTTAGCTTCGTTTATACGAGTTAGAGAAAGGACTAAACCTTTATCACTGCAGCTTTTAAGTATTAATAAATCCCTGAAATACTGAATAAGATTGGTCACAACCTGTATTGGCTCATTACCTTTGTTGTAAATTTTGTCAATCAATGCTATTGCTGTATTTGCATCTGATTTTGATATTGTTTCTCCAATATCAAATAGCATTTCGTATGATATTTTTCCCAAAAGCTCATCTATATCTTGTGTTGAGATTTCTTTGTTTTGGCCCAGTACGCTTATTTGGTCTAGGAGGGCTAAAGCATCACGCATTCCGCCTGCTGAGTTTTTTGCAATTGAATATAGAGCTTCGTTTGAAATATTTATACTTTCTTCTTTTGCAATAAATTCAAGCCTTTTTACAATATCATCTGTTGTAATTCTTCTGAAATCAAATCTTTGGCATCTTGAAATAATTGTTTCCAGAACTTTGTGAGGTTCAGTTGTAGCGAGAATGAAGATAACATTCTCAGGTGGTTCTTCAAGAGTTTTTAAAAGTGCGTTAAATGCGTGATTTGAGAGCATATGAACCTCGTCTATCACGTATATCTTGTATCTTCCATTAACTGGAACGTATTGGATTTTCTCTAAAATAGCCTGAGTATCTTCAACAGAGCGGTTACTCGCAGCATCTATTTCAATAACATCAACAGGAACCCCGTTTATTATGTCTAAACAACTCGGACATTTGCCGCAAGGTGTTAGAGTCGGGCCTTCTTTACAGTTTAATGATTTAGCTAAAATCCTTGCAGAAGATGTTTTTCCTGTCCCTCTAGGGCCGCAAAGTAAATATGCGTGCGCAATTTTATCAAGATTTATTGCATTACTAAGAGCTTTTACAATATTTTCCTGACCGATAAGATCGTGAAACGTTTGCGGGCGATATTTTCTGTATAATGGTATATATGTTGATGCCAAGGATTTACTCCATTCAAATCTGATACTATAATTATAGACGAAGCATGGTAAAAAGGGTTAGTTTATGAATTTAATTAAACCAAAAAAGTTACAAAAGGGGGATAAAATAGGCCTTTTATCTGTTTCGGGCAAGATTGAAGATTTAGAAAGACTTGAGAGGGCAAAGTTATTCTTTGAAGAAGAAGGATATGAAGTTCAATTATCTGATACTTGCTTTAAGTCCTTTAGATATATGGCAGGAGATGATTCTGAACGTGCAAATGCATTGAACACAATGTTCTTAGATACTTCAATAAAAGCGATAGTTGCAGCAAGAGGCGGTTATGGAGCAATAAGAATTTTGGATAAAATTGATTACGATGCAATAAAAATGAATCCCAAAATCTTTGTTGGTTATTCGGATATATCGGCACTTTTGCTTATGATGTATAAAAAAACAGGACTTATAACTTTTCATGGCGCAATGGGAGTGAGCGATTTTGGCAAGCAGGAGGTGTCTGATTTCACCAAACAATCATTTTTTAATATGCTGTCAGATGATTTTTTAGATGAAGATTTTATGGCATTGCCTGATTATAAAACATATAAAAACGGTGTTTGTGATGGTATTTTGTGGGGCGGAAACCTTGCTACAGTAAATTCTCTATTAGGGCAGGATTTTATTCCCGATGAGAAGTTTATATTTTTTATTGAAGATTTGAATGAACCTGTTTACAAAATCGATAAGATGATTACCCAGCTTTTGAATGTGCCTAATCTTAGGAAAAACGTTTCAGGAATTGCGTTTGGGGAGTTTATTGATGTTGATAATAAAGAATATCTCGATGAATTATTTCAAGAGGTTTCTAATGAGTTAAATGTACCTTCTTGTGGCGGTTTTAGAATATCTCATTCAAAAGACAAAATAACCTTTCCTGTCGGGGCTAAAGCTATGCTTAGTGCGGGAAAAGGTGTTTTGAAACTTTTAGAAAATCCTTTTGCTTAATACATAAAGTTAATTATATTTTTCATAAAATAATGTATAATTGCTTTATGAATCAACTTGTAGAAGTGAAAAATTTAACTATGAAATTCCCTGTAAATGACGGTTTTATGGGAAAAGTAACGGGGTATGTCCACGCACTCAGCGGGGTGGATTTAGTTGTTCAAGAGAATGAAATTTTAGGGCTTGTAGGAGAATCCGGTTGCGGAAAATCTACATTAGGCAAGTGCCTTTTGCGCCTTATTGAGCCTACTTCAGGTGAAATATTATTTGAACAAAAAAATATTCTGAAAGAAAACAGAAAAGGCATGAAATCTTTCAGAAAAAATGCCCAAATGATTTTTCAAAATCCTTATGCAAGTTTAGACCCAAAGGTCAATATTTATAATACTTTAAGCGAACCATTGATTATTCATGGCATAAAAGATAAAAAAATAATTGATGAAAAAATTAGAAAAGTCGCATCATTAGCAGGAATTGAAGAAAGAGCTTTAGGCAATTTCCCTCATGAATTTTCAGGTGGGCAAAGGCAAAGAATCGCAATTGCAAGAGCCATTATGCTTAATCCGAAATTTATTGTTGCAGATGAACCAGTGAGCGCACTTGATGTTAGTATTCAGGCTCAAATTATTAACCTTCTATTGGATTTAAAAAAAGAGTTAAATCTTACAATTATATTCGTTTCACATGATTTAAGCGTTGTTAAATACGTTTCAGACAGGGTTGCTGTTATGTATTTGGGCGAAATTGTTGAGATTGGTAAAAAATCAGAAATATTCAACTCGCCAAAACACCCTTATACTCAGGCTTTACTTAGTGCTATTCCTAAAATTAATGAGCAGAATACAGAAAAAATATTGCTTCAAGGAGATTTGCCGTCGCCGCAAAATCCGCCCGAAGGCTGTAAATTCCACACCAGATGCCCTTATGCTTTTTATAGATGCAAGGTAGAATCACCTCAACCAAGGGTTATTTCTGATACCCATTTTGCAAAATGTCATCTTTTGGATTGATACAATTGGTGTTTTCTTGGATTTTAATGTAAAATAAATCCTATGAATGATATAAAGCTATATTTTAAACAGACGGCAACATATCAGGTTTCTCGCTTATTTACAAGACAGCTTAGAGATTTTTTTGAGACACTTGGTGACGTTGGCATACGGTTAATGCTTGTATGCAAGTCCATTTTATCGCGAGATATCAGGTGGAATCATGTACTCGAACAATCATCAAGATTTGCAGTTGATTCTCTTCCTATTACTCTTTCAATCGTTTCTATGACGGTTATAATTGTCGCTGTTCAGATTGCGCCTGAGATGATTAAGCAAGGCGGCAAAGATTATATTGGTATGCTTGTTGCGCTTGTTGTAGTAAGAGAGTTATGCGCAATAATGACAAGTTTTGCTATTATATCTATGATTGGTTCTTCAATGGCATCAGAAATAGCTACTATGAAAGTAACCGAACAAATTGATGCACTAAGGGTTTTAAAAGTAGATCCTATTAAATATCTTTTTGTGCCAAGGATAATAGCAGGGTTTATAATGATGCCGTTTATTGTTGTTATTGCAGCGTTTGTTGGGATAATAGCAGGGGGCATATTCTCAAGTCTTTCAGCGCCTGAACTCAGCGGACTTTCTTATGTAAGTTCTGTTTGGTATGGGCTTTCAATGCGTGATATTGGGCTTTGTCTTTTAAAGTCAGCAATTTTCGGTGCTACGATTGCACTTTTTAGCTCCAGTTGTGGATATAATGCTTCTGGTGGTGCAAAAGGTGTTGGTATAGCAACAACAAAGGCTGTTGTATGGTCTTTTGTTGCAATTGTAATTATAGATTATATTTACGCTTTATTTTTTTATTTTTAAGAAGGTTTTTTTATGGGTATAAAAGTTGAACATTTAACAAAAGAATTTGACGGAAGAAAAGTTTTAGATGATATTTCATTTGAAGTTAAAACAGGTGAAATACTAGCAATAGTTGGTTTTAGTGGATCAGGTAAAAGTACTATTTTAAAACTTATATCAGGTCTTATAACTCAGGATAAAGGAACTATCACAACCGATAAAGGCGATGTTGCGATGGTATTTCAATATTCTGCGCTTTTTGATTCCCTTAATGTCTTTGACAATATATCTTTTGCGCTTACTGAGAGAAAAGAATTCAGAGGCAAATACTCTGAAGATGAAATAGAAAAAATTGTCAGTCATAACCTTGAAACAGTTGGCTTAGAAGGCATTGAAAATAAATTTCCCCATGAGCTTTCAGGCGGTATGCAAAAAAGAGTAAGTTTTGCGCGCGCGATAGTAACTGAACCCGCTACAATACTTTATGATGAACCTACTGCGGGACTGGATCCTGTTGCTTCTACAATAATTGAGGATTATATATTAAGGTTAAGAGAAGAAACAAAATCAACAGCTATTATTGTAACGCACCAGCTTTCAACAATCACTCGTTGTGCCGATAGACTTATTATGCTATACGGGGGTAAAATAGTTTTTGAAGGCACTCCACAAGAGTTGTTAAGCAAGCAGTCACCTTATGCGAAACAGTTTTGCGAAGCAAGCATTGAAGGCCCTATGAATATAATGACTACTAGTTTTTAAGAATTTGTTGTAATATAAGTAGAGGAATTATTCAGATTTGAATAAAAAGAAAAAGGATATTAAATGAGATTTTCATCATCTTTTAAAGTTGGAATATTGACACTAGTCTCGATAATTATATTAGTTTTTACTGTTCTTTGGGTTAAGGGCAGAACTTTATCGGGTGGAGAAAGATTTTCAGTTGAATTTAAAGACATAAACGGTATGAGAGCAGGATCAGGCGTTCAAATGATGGGTGTAAGAATCGGTCAAGTCGAAGAGTTGCTTCCTAAAATCAGCGCTACAGATAGCGGTGTTATTGTTAAATTTGTTATCACTGAACCTAATATAAAAATCCCTACGGCGTCTACTATTTCAATTCAGCAATCAGGTTTAATAGGGGAACAATTTTTAGAAATTACCCCTCCTCAAATAAAGACTATTTATATTCCGATTAATGATAAATCAATGGTTTTACACGTTGACGATAAAGTTCAAATGAAACTTAGCAGAAAACATTACGATGTTGGTCTTATCAAAAAGATTGAAATTATTGAAGCATCTACGCTTCCTCTTACATTGAAACAAAATTTAAAGACTAAATTAGTTTATAAGATAGGTTATGTAATTGATATGCCTGGCTTGATTCTTCCTGATACTTTAAATGGAAGAATAGTTATGGACAGCAGAAATGAAAAACTAAGACTTGTTCCGGAAGGAAATATTGAAATTCCATACCCTCAAACGGACTCTAAGTATACAATAGTTGAACCTATGAGAATATCAGACTTTATGCAGTTGCAGTATCGTTCTGCTGAGTCATTGGCAGAAACAAATGAAAGAATTTCTTTACTTCTTTCTGATGATGTTATTGATGATCTAAAACTTACTGCCGCAAATGTAAAAGTCTTAACAGAAAATGCAAATACTACATTTGAAAAAGCTCAGGTATTAATTGATTCATCAAAAGAAGACTTAAATATAATTGTTGCTAACGCAGATGTTCTGAATACAAAAGTTAATAAACTTGTTGATAACGTTAATGATATTGTTGGCGATAAAGACCTTGTTAAAAATATCGCAAAAACAACAGCATCAGTTAATGAGCTTTCAAATAACCTTAATAAAATTATTGTTGATCCTCAGACAAAAACAACTATCAGTAATCTTCAGGTTACAGCTAAAAACGTTGCAGAAATCTCAACTTATATCAATGATATGAGTAAAGATACACAACTCAAACGCAGTATTAATGATACTGTTTGTAAGTTAAATTCTTCTTTAGACAAGCTAAATACAACGTTAGATACTGTAAATTACGCTACTTCTTCTCAAGAAGATAGAGAACAAATCAAGGCTACTTTAAATGATGTCAGTGTTACTTCTTCTAATCTCAAGAAGTTCTCTGAAAGGCTAAATAAACGTTTCCTACTATTTAGGTTAATGTTCTAGGTTGATAAAAAATGAAACTTTTCATTTCAAAACTTCATTATAAAAATGTAAATAATTTGGACTTTTTTGAGAAATTTTCTCTCAAAGTCCTTTTATTCTTTTCTTTTTTCTACAATTTTGTTGTTAGAATAAGAAATCTTCTTTATGATTTTAGAATAATAAAGGCTTATAATTCTGGTGTTTACACTGTTTCTATAGGTAATATCACAACCGGAGGAGTGGGTAAAACTCCTGTTTGTGCTGAGTTTGCAAATTATTTTGCTGCAAAAGGTAAAAGGGTTGCAATTTTATCAAGAGGCTATGGCGGTTTGCTTGATAATAAAATTCCTAATGTAATTTCAAATGGTGAACAAGTATTTTATGACTCTGATATGGCTGGAGATGAACCATATTGGCTTGCAAACAGTTGTTGCGCAAGTTCTGTAATTACCTGTGCCAGTAGGGTCAAAGCTGCAAAACTTGCAGTTAGCGAGCTTGGAGCTCAGGTCTTACTCCTTGATGACGGCTTTCAGCATAGAAAACTCAGAAGAAACCTTAATATTGTTCTTGTTGATGCTAAAAATAAATTTGGAAATGGTATGGTTCTTCCTGCCGGACCTTTAAGAGAAGATTTGATAAATATAAAACGTGCCGACAAGGTTGTCGTTGTGAATAAAAGTTTTGATGATCAAGAAGCTGTTTGTTTTTGTAGAGAGCTCGAAAAAGACTATTCGAAGAAGGTCTATTTGTGCAACTTACAACCTGATAGGGCATATAATATAATCAACAACGCTCCGCTTGAAAAAGGAGCAAGGGTCATTGCATTTTCTGCAATAGGTCAGCCCAAAGGGTTTTATGATTTCCTTAAAAATGATTATGAACTTGCTGTTACCGTTGATTTTGAGGATCATTATTCCTATTCGGAAGACAGCCTTAGAGATTTATTGAAAGTCGCTGCTGAAGAAAATATTGAAAAACTAATCACTACCGAAAAAGATGCGGTTAAAATGAAAAATATTTTATTAAAAATGAAGCCTGATATTAGTATTTATGCGCTAAAACTTAAAGCAAGCATTGATATAGAGGAAATTTGTAATGCCTAAGAAGATTCTTGTTTTAAGATATAGATTTATTGGGGATACTCTTTTAACCGTGCCTTTTTTGAGGAATTTAAGAGCAGCAAATCCTGACTCGCAAATAGATATGGTAGTTGCGCCAAAATCAGGAGAAGTCATCGAATGCTGCCCTTATGTTGATAATTTTATCTATTTTGATACAACTCGTAAGCACAAGTATGAGAATATCGATGAGAAAAGAAAATCATTTTGGAGTTATGTAAAACTTTTTAGAGAACAAAAATATGATAAGGCGTATGTTTTGAAAAGGTCTTTATCAAGCGCATTGCTTGTCTCTTTGGCTGGTATAAAAGAGAGAATAGGTTTTGATACTGAAGGAAGAGGCTTTTTGCTTACAAAACGAGTAAAATATGACCAATCAAAGCATGAAGTTGAATGTTTTCTTGATGTTTTAAGAGCTGACGGGGTAGAAGTAAAAGATAATTATCTTGAAAACTGGGTTTCAGAAGAAGCCGCAGTAAAAGTTGATTCCCTTTTAGAGCTTTCTTGCCTGAATGATTCGACTAAAAAAGTCATCGTTCACGCAACAGCAACAAATGACGGTAAGCTCTGGCCAAAAGAATATTTTGCTAAAGTTATTGAGTATCTTTCAAATGTAAAAGATGCCCAGGTTTTGTATATTGGAACTGATTTTGACAAAAAATATTATGATGAAATTGAAAAATTAATTCAAAGTGAACTTAAAATAAAACCGTTGAATTTTTGCGGTCAGTTAAGTCTTCAAGAGAGCCTTGCTCTCATTGAAAAATCTGATTTACTTGTTGGAAATGACTCTGGTAATTTGCATATGGCTTCATCAGTCGGAACAAAAGTTATAGGAATATATGGTCCTATGCCTTTTGAAAAGTGGTATGCTCTTGGCGAAGGTAATATTCTTTTGAGATCAAACTTGCCTTGTATGCCTTGTGGGCTAAAGAAACCATGTTCACTTGATAAAACGTGTCTAAAAGATATTTCTCCTGAAATTGTAATGAAAAGTATAGACGAGATTTTAGTCCCTTGAAATAGAAATTCCTTCATGTTATAAAGTTAATACTGTGAGGCGAAAGCTTTGCTAGTTCAACGAATGGATGTATCTAAAACTGACGGATAATAATATTAAATTAGCTAAACATGCAGGTTTTTGTTACGGTGTTAAACGCGCCGTTGAAACAACGAAAAAATTGAAAGCTGAAAACCCTGATAAAAAGATTTGGGTTTTAGGTGAGCTTATTCATAATTCTCATGTTATTAAAGAGCTTGAAAAACTTGGGATTATTACCGTTGACAAACTTCCTGAGGGTGAAACCGGAATTTGTATTATAAGAAGCCATGGTGCAACTCCTGAAATTATTGAAGACGCACAGGCAAAAGGCTTTGAAATAGTCGATTTGACTTGTCCCGATGTCAAGAAAGTTCAGCAAAAGGCTATTGAACTTGCAAAAGATGATTATCTTCTTATTGTGCTTGGTAAACCTGAACATCCAGAAGTGCTTGCCATAAAAGCAAATGCACAAAGATTCAGTGATAATGTTTATATTGTTCCAGATATAAATACAATAAAAATAATAGAAGAAAAAATTAAAGAACATAAAAGAATAGGCGTGGTTGTTCAAACAACGCAACGTATTCAACTGCTTCAAGAGGTAGTTGATTATTTGACACCTCTTGCAAAAGAACTCAAGGTTTTTAATACTATATGCGCTTCAACTACATTTAGACAAAATGAAGCGACTGAACTTGCAAAAGAATCTGATTTAGTAGTGGTTGTTGGAAGTAAGAAGTCTGCAAACACAACTCATTTAGCTGAAATCTTGAAAAATATTACAAATACAATTCACATAGAAAATGATGTGGAGCTCGAATTTTATAACGATATGCTTGAAAAAGCTAAAAGCATAAGCGTTACGGCAGGAGCTTCAACACCAGATGATATTATTCAAAAAGTTATGACAAAAATAAGCAAATATTAGCGAAAGGAAATTATAAAAAATGACAAACACAACTCAGACTGACGATTTCGTCAAATTGCTTGAAGAAAGCTACAATTACAAATTCTCAGTAACAGACCTTGTTAAAGGTATTGTTATGAAAAAAGACAAAGATGGTTATCTTGTTGATATCGGCGCTAAAAGAGAAGCTTTTTTGCCAAATAGAGAAGTTTCTAACAGTCAAGATACTGATATGGACAGCATCTTGAAAGTTGGCGACGTTAAAGAATTTTACGTTCTTAGAGAAGAATCAGATGATGAAGATACTCAAATCGTTCTTTCTCTTAAGAAATTATCTTGTGCAAAAGCTTGGCAAACACTTCAAAATTCTAAAATTGATAACGACACAGTTACAGCAAAAGTTGTTTCTCTTGTTAGAGGCGGCGTAATTGTTGAAGTTGAAGACTTAAGAGGTTTCATCCCTGCAAGTCAACTTAGAACAGGAAGCCCTTTTGATGGTTTAATCGGTCAAGATATCGAAGTTAAAGTTTTAGAAGCAGATGCTAAGAGAAATAAATTAATCCTATCTCAAAGACAAGCTATCGCTGAACAAAGAGAGCAAGTTGTTGATGAAATTATCTCTAACCTTGAAATAGATTCAGTAGTTAAAGGTGAAGTTGTTAGAATCGCTGACTTCGGAGCATTCATTGATATCAACGGTATTGACGGTCTTCTTCCTATTTCTGAAATTTCTTGGCAAAGAATTAAACATCCTTCAGATATTATTGCTTTAGGTCAAAAAATTGAAGTTAAAATCTTAAAAATCGATACAGATCTAAAACGTATCTCTTTAAGTTTAAAGAGAATGGGCGAAAATCCTTGGGAAGAAATTGAAAACAAATTCGAAGAAGGTCAAATTATTAAAGGAACTGTTAATAAAGTAACTTCGTTCGGTGCTTTCATTAACATATTCCCTGGAGTTGAAGCTCTTCTTCCTTCTTCAGAAATGAACCCTCAAAATACAAATCCATTCAGCATTTATAATATTGGTGATGAAGTTGAAGTTTTAATCAAGAAATTCACTCCGCAAGAGCACAGAATTGCGCTTAGCGTTAAAGATATGAATAACGCTTCAGCAGAATAATTCTTATTGTTAAAAAAACTCAAAAGCAGGTTTTATAATAAACCTGCTTTTTTAGTTGTTTTACAATCATCAATCTTACTTAACCGGATGTTGTCTTTCCAGTCTGTCTAATCTTTCTTCAACTGAAGCTAATTCTTTTTTAAGATGTTTGTTTTGACTCTTTAGATCTTTTATTTCTTTTTCAAGAACTATTATTCTGTTGAGGTTGCTCATTGTTTTTGTATATAGCTGTTTTACAGCATTAACTAGTTTAAATAGAATGTAGTTTTGGTCTACAAATAAAATCTCTTTGAATTTGTCATTTCCTGGTCCTACTACAACCGCGTCAGGCATGATTTCTTGAAGTTCTTGAGCGATAACGCCAACATGTGTTCTCTGCTTTTTATCATCATTAAATTTATAAGATTTAATTTGAAGTTTTAAAATATCTTCAAGCCCTGTGTTTTCTTCTTTGATATCTTTCTTTAGTCTTCTATCGGATGCTGTGATATCTGTCCCTGATTGATTAAAAAGGGTACCGTTAATTTTAACGTATCTGTTTGCGGCAGCAAAAGAGCCAACTATTAGATTATCAGCAGGAGCATGTTGGTCTCCTCTTCCTTCTATGTATAACATTTCATTTGTATTTACCGTAGCTGCTGTCCAGCCTGCTCCGTAGCCAAGGGCAACATTATAGTTACCTTCGGTATTAGTAAGAGTGTGTGTACCTATTGATGTGTTAAATATGCCCATTGCATTTGTAGATAGTGTACTGTCTCCGAGCGCAACATTCCAATAACCTGTGGTATTTGCCTTTAAGCTATCAGTTCCAATTGCAATATTTTTTTGACCGGTGTTATTGTAAAGAGCACTTATCCCTATTGCTATATTATTAGAATTATTCTGTGTATTTGTATTTGCGTACCAATTAGCTATTCTCATTGCGTTTACGCCAATAGCTATATTATTGGCTCCTTTTTCATTGCTCCACAATGCGTGTGAGCCTATTGCTGTATTATAGCTGACGTCCAGATTATGTTTAAGCGCTTGTGCTCCTATTGCTGTATTATCAGCTCCTATTGTATTTAGCATAAGAGCAGATGTTCCTACTGCTACATTAGATAACCCTGATATATTTGTCTTTAATGAATTTACGCCAATAGCTGTATTTCCAAATCCATTTGTATTGGATATAAGTGAATTTGAACCAATTGCTATATTTCTTGCGCCTGTAGTGTTTGAAAATAATGCGCCAAAGCCTACAGCTGTATTTAGAGAGCCACTGTCGTTCATCCCGGAATCAACAACATTTTCATTTGCAGGAGTTGCTACTGTTGAATCAATTACGGTAGGTGTAGTATTTGAAAGAGTACTTTGTCCGATTGATGTATTTGACCATTGGTCAAAAGATATTTTCCCTAGTGGCACAACTGTTGTTCCTGAACGTTGGAAGAAAGAGAGCAATGGTCTTCTTATTGAATATCTGAGTACTTGATCGGTTAAAGCGGCATTATCAGCTGCAGTAATTAATGACAATCTTGCTCCGAGAGCACTATCTGGAACCGAGTGGCCACCTATTACGGCCGATTGACCGTCTTTAATCCCCCAGTAAATATTAGCTGTTGGAGTACCCGTGGTTGTATAAGTATAATTCCATATTTTATCAGGTGTTGCCTGTCTTTTAGATACAACAGGGACAACAGCTGCAAGAATTAAACTCACAATCAAGAGTGTAATCATTGCTTCTGCAAGTGAAAAACCTTGTTTGCAAAACTTTTTATATTGCATAATTATTTTCCTTATATATTTTATTTATTTTGTAACTGTAATTGCGCATAATATTTATAATATACACATATTCTATAAAAATTTAACAGGTAAGTAAATAATGTAATAAAATGAGTATTTGATGCTAAAATTTTAATATGTTTAAATCATTATTTCTTTGGTTGATAAAATTATATCAAACGATATCTAAATACACGCCGCCGCATTGCAGGTTTACACCAACTTGCTCAGAATATATGAAGCAGGCGATAGAAAAATACGGTGTTATTAAAGGCTTTTGGCTTGGAGTGAAAAGAATATGCCGTTGCCATCCTTTTAATAAAGGTGGATACGATCCTGTGCCGTAAATTTTTATAGTTTAAATTGCGCGTTAAACCTTATTCTTTGTTGAGATGAATCTTTATCGTCGTATGTATTTACAGCATAGATTTCAAACTTAAAATCTCTAGGGTTATTCTTTTGCGGGCTATAAGCAAGTCCTATCTCATCTTGGTTTGTGTTTAAAGAAACATTTTTTACAAACCTTGTTTTTATTGATAACGAGTCGGTTAGCTTGAATTCCGGAACTATATATATACCCGTTTCCAGTCCTTCTTTTGTTGAATATTGATTTTCTGAAAGTTGCGCGCTTAGTTTTAATCTATCAAGTCGGTACTGCGCAAAAACTCCGCCGGTATTGCGGTTACCTTTGTTTGTTTCATTTGTGTAAACACCGCCTCCAAATACGAAATCACCCTTTATATATGGAATATTTATCGGGTTAGAAGACAGGATTGCTCCCCCTGATATGTTGTTTTGCAATGTCGAATTGTATGCACCTACACCAATATTGATTTTTTCGCCTTTTCTGAATAATCTTGCGCCATAATCATATGTGGTTGTCACAGATCTAATAAAATCGACAGTTGAATCGCCAAATGAGCTTAAAGGAACCTGTCCTACATAAACCGTTGTTTCATCATCAAGATTTCTCTTGAGTGATGCCGAGTTTATGATTGATGGCATTGGTACTTGGTTTTTATAATCCTGATAATATATATTTTGAAAGTTTTTTGACGTATCCCAAATCATATTTTCTGTATAGATGTTGCTTAAATCGGAATATTTATCTGCTTCTAATTTGAATATTTTTTGGCTTCTTTCCGTAAAAATTTCTTCAGGAGTTTTTGAAGATAACTTGAGTTCAATGGTTCCCTCTTCATACTTTTTTATTATTTCATTCTTTTTTTCGGTAGGATTAATCCCGTATCCCATTTCTTCAATGTCATTTTCATCAAGTGACTCTTCCATCTGGGTATTTTCAAAAGAGTGATTAATTTTAAGTATTTGATTAATTGCTTCTTCTTTTTCATTATTATTGTTTTTTAATATTCCAGCGTCTGAAATTTGCTGGATACTAACCAATAATGATATTAAAATTATGTATTTTATTGTTTTCATATGAATATTTTGTTCTAAAAAATAAATTAATTCAATACGGAGAAAAGGACATATTTATGCCCTTTTCTGATAAAAATGTATGATTTTTTTATATATTTACAGAAATTTTGCTTGAATAATCATATTTTAGCGAATCTGTCTCTACAGTTTGATAACTATTTAAGGCTTTTTTTAGTTTATAGTCGTTTATGTTATAAACATTATCTTGAGTTTCATCTTCTTTTTTGTCGATAGAAAGGGCATTTTTTTCTTCATTTGAATCTTCTTCTTCTGATTTAGAAGAGGTAGGGTTTGCTTTTAATTCAAGAGGAGAAACTTCTTCTTCATCTTGAACATTCTGAGTTTTTGATGGACGCTCAAGTTCAAGAGGCGATTTATCTTGTTCCTGTTGATTTTTGTCTATGCTAACAACATTAGATGTTTGAGAGTCATTTCGTGTGTTATTTGTAGACATAAAACTTGGCAAATTTTTGTTGTCATGAGTAGAAAAAAATGCTTTTCTGTTTTCCTCAATAACATCATTTTTTTCGGTTTCTTTTTTTATTTCTTTTTCATTTGGATTTTCACCATCTTTAAACCCTATTTCTCCTTTGATTTTTTTTGCTTCTTCTTCAGGAGACACAATATCTTTTTTCTCGGGTTGGACGGTTGTGTTAGTTGTTTCGCTAGTGCTGCTTGTTCCCTGTTTTGTTTCTTTTTTTGTTTCTTGGATAACAGTTTGTAAATCTTCAATCTGTTTATCGAGTTGTTCCTGTTTTGTAGTAGCTAGGCCCTTGTAGTAATTAATAATTTCTTTTGTTGTAACCACGCCGTCATCATCTTCATCCATAATATCTACTATGTATGAAGTTGGGGCGTCTTTTTCTAATTTTGAATTTTTTTCGCTCTCTGTTTCAGACTCAGTTGATTTAGATTTTTCGTTTGTTTTAGAAACTGTTTTTGAAACGTCTTTTTCTTGACCCTTATCAATGTTTGCAGCATAAGAAATGTTGGCATCTTTACTATATGCAACATAGAATTGCGCCGTATTCGAATTTAAGCTACTAACAGGGTCCATATTACCATGTTAACTTCTTTCACAACCTTTTCAAGTCTGAAATAGAAAAAAATTACAAATCTTAATATAAAAAGTATTTATTATTTTGTATATTTATTATATAATTGTTGAATAATATATTAAGTTTTGTTAAGAGAAAATTTTTTATCTAATTTCCTTGCCGTTATTGATTTTTGACGATTGTCCATATGGAAACAAATAAAAAAAAGTATATATTGTTAAAAATACTAGCAAAAAAATTTTGTTTTGAGGTTTAATACATTGGTGAGTATTTGAAGTAACAAATATTAACAAAAAAGATAAAGATAAACACGGAGATACATAAAATAATGTCAAAAATAAACAATATTCCAAAATTGTCTGGAAAAGTTGAAAAAATTCAAACATCTTTTAAAGGTCAAACTGATAAAACAGTTGTGCCTGAAGAAGTGATTGAAGAAAAATGTGATGCTGCTTGTTGTGAAATACCAAATTCCAGCGGTATTATAGGTAGAAGTCAGGTCGGCAAGCCCGATTCTGTTGCTTCTGATCTAGATGCATTCTTTAAAAATCCTGAAGCAGTTAAACGCGCAGTTGATTTTTCAGAAGCTGCAGAAGATGTCTTAACTGCACAAGGTTCAGAACATCCTTATGAAGAGGCTTCTGTTCTTATGGGTGCTTATAATAAAGAATTACAGCCTCAGTAGTTTGTAAAAAACTTTAAATATATATCAAAACAAGCCTTAGTGCTTGTTTTTTTATTGTCCTTGCTAACTTGGTATGAAAGTGATAATATATTCCATGCCAAAGGCATATGATTTTTATTGTCATATAAATATTGTGATCGGGGAGCTTTATGACCGTTAGGAAACCTCAAACAGCAAAAGACAGAATTGTTTTAGCACTTGACATTGATACAATTGAAGAAGTTGTTCACTACGTTGAACTTTTAAAGGATTATGTGGGTTATTTTAAAGTTGGACTTCAACTTTCAACTTATTGTGGGCTTCAGGCTGTTGATGTTATTAAAGAACATGGCGGCAAGGTCTACTTTGACGGCAAATTCGAAGATATCCCAAGTACAGTTGCAAAAGCGTCCGTTAACCTTATGAAAAGGGGAGTGGACTTTTTTAGTATTAATACTATTGGCGGCTCAAAAATGATTTATAACACAGTAAAATCATGTAAAGAGTTCGCAAAAAAAGAAGAGATTGAACCACCTACAATACTAGGTGTAACATTGCTTTCAAGTTTTGGTCAAAGAACATTGACTGAAGAGCTTAGTGTTCAGTTAAATATAGATGAATATGTAGCTCATCTTACTAAAATGGCTAAAGAAGCAGGTATCAGCGGAATTGTAGCTTCAGCTAGTGAGGCAAAAAGAGTAAGAAAAGAATATGGCGAAGATTTGATAATTATGTGTCCTGCGATAAGACCTACCTGGTCTGTTGTTAACGACCAAATCAGGGCTGTTTCTCCAACTGATGCAATACTTGCAGGAGTTGACTATATGGTTGTAGGTAGACCAATTTTGTCCGCTGAAGACCCAATCGCTGCTGTGAATCTTATTATTAATGAGATTGAAGAGGCTTTAAAAATTAAAGAAGGAAATTCAGGGGAATTTTCAGATTATTTATAATACTAGGAGGTATATTTTATGATTATTGGCGTGCCAAAAGAAATTAAAAACAATGAAAACAGAGTTGCTCTTATTCCCGCAAATATAAATGCTCTGATCAAAAATAATCATAAAGTAGTTGTCCAGAAAAATGCAGGTTTAAATTCAGGATTTACCGATGAGCAGTACGTTGAAGCAGGGGCTCAAATTCTTCCTACTATTGAAGAAGTTTATTCTGCTGCAGATATTATTGTTAAGGTAAAAGAACCTCAACCTTCAGAGTTTAAACTTATGAAGAAAAATCAAACATTATTCACGTATTTACATTTGGCAGTAGATAAAGAACTTACTGATGCGCTTCTTGAGAGAAAAGTCACAGGTATTGCATATGAGACAATTCAAACTGATGACGGGGCGTTGCCATTACTTACTCCAATGAGTGAAATTGCAGGTAAAATGTCAGTTCAGATTGCTGCCACTATATCTGAAAAACACCATGGCGGTTCAGGAATCCTAATGGGCGGTGTTCCGGGGGTTGCTCCTGCTAAGGTAGTTGTTATCGGTGCTGGCGTTGTAGGTGTGAATGCTGTTAAAATAGCTGTAGGACTAGGCGCAGATGTAAGTGTTGTTGACATTAATGTTAACAAGCTCAAAGAAGTTGATGATATATTTGGGTCAAGAGTTAAAACATATATGTCAAACGAATATAATATCGCAAAACTTGTGAAAGAAGCTGATGTTCTTATCGGTGCGGTTCTTATACCTGGTAAAAAAGCTCCTCACCTTGTAACAGAAGAAATGGTTAAAACTATGAGAAAAGGTTCTGTTATAGTTGATGTTGCGATTGATCAAGGCGGTGTAATTGAAACTATTGATAGGATTACAACCCATGACCATCCTACTTACGAAAAACATGGAGTTGTGCATTATAGTGTTGCAAATATTCCTGGCGCGGTATCAAGAACTTCAACAATTGCACTTACAAATGTGACATTCAGCTACCTAGATCACATTGTAAATATGGGTGTGATTGAAGCTGTTAAAAAGATTCCGTCACTTGCAAAGGGTGTAAATACTTATGGTGGTGCGTTAACAAATAAAGCAGTTGCGGATTCTTTGAATATGAAATATTCTGAACTTTCAATGCTTATAGGTTTTTAGGAACCAATTCGCAGCACATTTGACAAGAATTAAATAATTTGGATGCCTTTAAATTCTTTCTAAAACATCTGTATTCAGGAGTATTTAAGACATCCTTTATTTTTTTGCCTCTAATATTGCCGACTTTGAGAGCAAGACAAGGATATATATCCCCCTCAGGGTTGATAAATATATTAGAATAAGGGAATACGCACTTTTTGTATATGTCTTTAACAGGTGTATTTCCTTTGCTGAAAAAATCTTCAATTTTAGAAATATCGCCTCTTGGTTTGAATTTAGGTGCCCATCTTAGTAAAGTTTTAGAATTTTTAGAAAGGCTTATTAGCTCTTTATATATTTCTTTAAAATGTTCCATGTCGAAATACTGTTCGATTGGGTATTCTTCCTTATAAAATTCTTCGCCAAAAGTATCTCTTAAACAAGAATTTTGCTTAAGCATGTTATTTCTTTTAAATGCCATAGAGAAGAAATCAAATCCCATATCTTTTGAATATTTATATAGTTTAGGCAAGTCATCAAGATTGTTTTCGAGAACTACTGTTTTTATATCAACAAGCGGTTTGTTTTTTCTTTTGGAGTTAAAAATTTCTAAATTTCCTGTAACCTTTTCAAAAAGACCTTCTTTTTGTCTGTTTTTATCGTGGTTTTCGCCATAACCGTCAAGTGAAACAGAAAGTAAAATAAGTTTATTTTTTATTAAACTTTCTGATATTTCTTCTGTCAAAAGGCTGCCGTTAGTTATTAGATTTGTTTTCCCCAAAGTTTGTTTAGATGCAGCTTCAAAAATTTCTAAAAAATCTTGTCTGATAAGAGGTTCACCACCAACAAGAGTAACAAAACCAAAGCTGGGGATTTGTTTAATAATATCAAGCACTTCTGCCGTGCTCATTTCATAACTTGATGAGTGCTCACCGACATAGCAGTATGGGCATCTTAAATTGCATCTATATGTGATTTCAAGTATATATCTTAAAGGGATTAATGCTTTTCCTGAGTTGCTTGCGTATGAAAGCTCTCCGTATAAATTTCTTGCTGTATCAAATAAAAATGACGAATCAATCACTGTTCTCTCGCTCTCTAATGATTTCTATTATTATCATAGCACAGCATATTATAATGTGAATATATAACACCTTGATATATAAAGAGTATATAAATAGTATGTAACATTTCTTAATGATTTTGTATCTTAAAAAGCAATTTTTATAAATTGAAAACGTTTATATAAGTACCAAGGAATTACAGAGATAAATAAAAATACTGAAGAGAGACACAGAACAATTTAGCATAATGCTGAATATGAAGCTTTTTTGCAAGAAGTTTTATATCGGTATTAAAAACTTAATGATTGGAATGTAATCAGTTCCGGTTATAAAGTCTATTAACAAGAAATTAGAGAAAATATAAAATAAGGAGAAAAATATGTCAGTTGGACCTAAAGACAATATCGACAGAGCTTTAGCAAGAAAGTATGCGTCAGAAAAAGTTGACAATCCGACAATGGTTAAAATGGTTGATTCGCAAAAGATGTTAGATACGATGAATGATTATGCATTAATGCATAAAAATATGTTGGCACTAAATCAAAGGTTGAAAGATGCCTGTGCGGCGTTAAATTCAAAGACCGCAATGTATAAACCTAAACGTAAAATTGCAGGCGCCAGACCTTAGTTAGATTTTTAAATATTTTTATAATAAAATACCACCTTAAGGATAGGTGGTTTTTTATTATGAAAAAAATTATACTTGCTTCAACATCTCCAAGGAGAAAAGAGCTTTTGGAAGGTCTAGGGCTTATATTTGAGATAGTGTCCCCTTCATTTGACGAGAAGTTAACAGGAAAGAAGTTTTCTTATGAAGAAATTGAAAATATTGCGTTAAATAAGGCTCTATCTGTAAAAGAAACAATTTCAGGGGGTGTCCTTATTGTTAGCGCAGATACGGTTGTTATTTTAGAAGAAGAAGTTTTAGGCAAGCCAAAAGATAGAGAAGATGCTGTTAGGATGCTCGAAAATCTTCAGGGTAAAGTTCATGACGTGGTAACTTCGGTTGTCATAATAGACACAGAACTCGATAAAACTTTGATTGAGTCAGCAACGACAAAGGTAAATTTTAACAAACTTACGTTGAGCGATATTGAAAAATACGTTGATGAAATGAATCCTTTAGATAAGGCAGGAGCGTATGGAATTCAAGATGTTCCCGAGGGTTTTATTTCAGGATTTGAAGGAGAATATGACAATGTTATGGGATTTCCTACAAAAACCTTAATAAAAATGCTTAACTTAATAAATAATTTGTAGCTTTTATAGTAAAATGTTGAAGTGAAAGATAATTAATCGGAGAGTTTATTATGGCAGTTCAGGAGTTAGAGGCTATTAATTTAGTTAAAAGCAAAATCAGAGATGTTATTGATTTTCCTGTAAAAGGGATTGTATTTAAAGACATAACAACAGCAGTTAAAGATGCTGAAACACTACAAGAGATTATTAATTACTTAACAGAAAAATTTGCAGATAAAAAGATTGATTATGTTGCAGGTATTGAGTCAAGAGGTTTTGTATTTGGAGCTGCTCTTGCATGCAGGCTAAATGCAGGTTTTGTTTTAATAAGAAAACCGGGCAAACTTCCTGCTGAAACCATCAGCCAAGAATATCAGCTTGAATATGGTACAGATGCAATACAAATGCATAAAGATGCTATTGAAAATGGTAAAAATGTCTTGATTATTGACGATTTACTCGCAACAGGCGGAACGGTTGCTGCAGCATGTAACTTGGTTACAAAAACAGGTGCAAATATTGTTGGAGCTGCTTTTGTAATTGAGCTTTCAGACTTGAACGGAAGAGCTAAATTGCCAAAAGATGTTGAAGTTGTTTCAATGGTAACTTATTAATTTTTTAGATGAGGCTTGCCAAAGGCAAGCCTCATAATTAAATACATGTTTAGTATCGTTAAAAAATTAAAATAGGGTAATTATGGGTGATGAAGATAAGCAGTTTGAAGCTACCCAGCAGAAACTGCAAAAAGCAAGGAAGGAAGGGCAAGTAGTAAAGTCAAAAGACTTTTCTATGGCAATAGGCTTGCTTGTTATGTTCATTGCTATTTTTCAAATGGCACCTTTTATATGGCATCAGATAACAAGAATTTTTATTGTTGTATACGAGCAAATTCCAAATCAGCATCTTGATGTGATAGGCTACCCGTATTTGTTTTTTATAACGATTCTCCCTACGATTTTAATACTGGGGCCAATTCTTTTTCTCGCAGCTTTTATGGGTGTTTTAGGGGATTTGATTCAGATTGGACCACTTGTTACAATGACACCATTGTCGCCAAAACTTGATAAGTTAAATCCTACAAAATATTTCAAAAATATTATGTCTGTAAAAACTTTGTTTGAGCTTTTTAAAAATATTGTTAAAGTTGCCCTCTTAGGTTATGTAGGCTGGGTTGTTTATACTGCCCATTTGCCTGTTATACTTGGTCTTGCTGCTGTTGATAACAGTTTTGCCATTATGAATGAATTTGGAAAGCTGCTAATGGACTTTATAATGAAAGCCGGCATTGCGTTTCTTGTTATCTCTGTTGCTGATTATGGCGTTACAAGATGGAAGTTTATGCAGGATCAAAAAATGTCTTTTAAAGAGATAAAAGATGAATATAAAAACTCTGAAGGAGATCCCCATGTAAAGGCTGCATTGAGGCAAAAACGTCAGCAAATGATGCAACGCGGTATGATGGATTCTGTTCCTGACGCTGATTTTGTAGTTTCAAACCCTACTCATATAGCATGCGCGCTAAAATACGATCAGGAAAAAATGGAATCTCCAAAACTTATTGCAAAAGGTACAGAGCTTTTTGCAAAGAAGATTATTGATATTGCAAGAGAGCATAACGTGCCTGTTATAGAGAATCCGCCTGTTGCAAGGGCGCTTTTCCGTTTAGTGGAAATAAATGCCTACATTCCTCCGGAATTATACAAAGCAGTTGCTGAAATTTTATTATTTGTTTATAATTTGCGTAAAACTAAAAATCAGGTTAATATAGATTATAATAAGTGAAGTAAGTAGATAGTTTTTGGTTAATCAAGTGCACTCAAAAATTAAAGATTATATAGAAATTATAGAGAAAGTTGCCAGAGTTGAGCAACG